>DASVIU010000550.1:0-3587 GCA_036386275.1 Bacteroidota bacterium
ACCGGGTTCGTCCCGTCGGCCGATCCCGACCGGAACGTCGTCCTGTACGGCAACAGCCAGACAAATCGCCTCTGGAAGACACTCTTGCCTGAATGTCCGGTGAGCGTTGAGCGGGGCCGTGTCGTTCTGGGGAAAAAAACCGTCAAGCGTCGGGACATCTGCTGCATATTTATCCGGCCCCGTCACGGAAGCGACGTTGCATCCGTCGGCGTGGTCTCCGGGACCGGCATCGAGGGGTTCCGCCTTTCCCACATGGTCAGGTATCTCGAGCCCGGGGTTGGGCTGCCTGACCTCACCGTGTTCGACGGCGACGTGATGACGCAGGGAGATGCGGGGATGATACTCACCGGATTCTTCGGGCTTGACTGGTCCATGGATTCCGGCGAGTTTGTCACCGGTCAGCAGTGAGCGCATCGGCGGAGCGCGACTGGAACTTCACCGCCGCGGAAACCGCACGGGAACGACAATGAGAATATTCGCCGCGTTGCTGATCCTGCTGGCATGGAGCGCCGCAAAGGCCGGGAATCACGGTGCAAGGCCGGCGGGGAGACACCCCAGGGGATATGTCGCATACAGGGCCGCAACCCCTCTGCGCATCGACGGTATCCTGGATGAACCCGCATGGCAGTCGGCTCCCTCGACGGATGATTTCGTGGACATCGAAGGCGGCATGCGTCCCACCCCCCGGTTTCGCACACGGGCGAAAATGCTCTGGGACGACACATGCCTCTATATCGGAGCGGAACTGGAAGAGCCGCACGTGTGGGCCACGCTCACCAAGAGGGACACGGTGATATTCTACGACAATGATTTCGAGGTGTTCATCGATCCCAACGGGGACAGCCACGAGTACTATGAGTTTGAGATGAACGCGCTCAACACGGTGTGGGATCTGTTTCTCCCCAAACCCTACAAGGACAGCGGGAGCGCCGTCGATAGCTGGAATATCGAGGGATTGAAAACCGCCGTCCACATCCGGGGGACGCTCAACAATCCCGCCGACATCGACACCGGATGGAGCGTGGAAATCGCGATGCCGTGGGCTGCCCTCGGCCAGTACGCGCACAGGCCGGCGCCGCCCCGGGAAGGGGATCAATGGCGGATCAACTTCTCCCGCGTTGAGTGGCTCATGGATATCGTTCACGGGACATATCAGAAGGTCGCGGGGAAGCGGGAGGACAACTGGGTCTGGTCCCCCCAGTGGGTTGTGGACATGCACCGCCCCGAATGGTGGGGATATCTCCAGTTCTCTTCGCTCAAGCCCGGCGCTGTGAAGGTTCAGCCGGATCCCGCCTGGGACGTCAGGTGCATACTCCATGAAGTGTATTACGTCCAGAGAGCATTCCGGGACAGCACCGGACGGTGGGCCCGGACGCTGGACGAGCTGCACCCCGGCCCCTCGGTGCTGGCAGCCCGGGAGGAGGGTCTGTCGCTCCAGCCGACCGGCGAAGGATATGTTGCCTCGATGCCTCTCCGTTTGCCGGACGGCACGACGCGACTGTGGCGGATACGGCAGGATGCATTGATCCGGGGAGAATGACTGGTCCGAATCACATGGGAGCTCAACAAGTGAAACACATCGCCGGATCTCTTCGTGTAGCGCTCCTTCTCCTGGCCCTCTGCGCCGCCGCGGCCGACGGGAGACCCGGAACCGCCCCGAAGCCTGGAGCGCGCGCAATCTCCGTCGTCCCCCGCCCCGAACTCTCTCTCCCCGGACGCGGATCGTTCGTCATTACTCCCTCGACGCAGATACTGGTCTCCGGTGCGACGCGCATGCCGTTTCCGCCGGAGTATTTCGTGGCGCAGATGCGCCGTGCGACCGGCTATCCCCTTACTGCGCGCATGAGCCGGCAAGTTCCCGGTGGCAACGTCATTGCGTTCGAGTATTTCCGTGATGACACACTGGGCGGTGAAGGATACTCACTCGATGTGACACGAGCCCGTGTGCGGATCCGGGCCGCCTCCGATGCGGGCCACTTCTACGCCGTGCAAACACTCTTCCAGCTCCTCCCGCCGGCCGTGTTCGGCGCGCGGAAGGCTGAAGGCGTCCGCTGGGATATCCCGTGCGTCAGGATTCACGACAGGCCGCGGTTGGCCTGGCGAGGCCTCCACCTGGACGTCAGCAGGCATTTCTTCCCTCCGGCGTTCATCAGGACGGTCATCGACCTTCTCGCTCTCCACAGGCTCAACGTGTTTCACTGGCATCTCACGGACGATCAGGGCTGGCGGATCGAGATCAGGAGATACCCGAATCTCACCGCAATCGGGGCATGGCGGGCCGACCGGGAAGGGATCGACTGGAATCTCCGCCAGCCGCAGCATGAGGGGGAAGCGGCGACGCGCGGCGGGTTCTACACGCAGGATGAAATACGGGAGATCGTCCGCTACGCCGCGCAGCGCAACGTCACGATACTCCCCGAGATTGAAATGCCCGCCCACACGACTGCCGCACTGGCGGCGTACCCGCAATACTCCTGCACGGGCGGCCCGTTTCATGTGACCACGGGGGCTCTCTGGCCCATCACCGACATTTTCTGTGCTGGTAACGACAGCACGTTCGTGTTCCTTGAGAACATTCTGACGGAGGTGTTCGATCTTTTTCCCGGACAATACATCCATATCGGGGGGGATGAAGCGGATAAGACCAACTGGAGGAAGTGCCCGAAGTGCCAGGCGAGGATGAAGCAGGAGAGGCTCCCGGACGAGAACGCGCTCCAGAGCTGGTTCATCAGGCGCATCGAGGAGTTTGCCCGCTCAAAAGGCCGCCGGGTGATCGGGTGGGACGAGATACTCGACGGGGGTCTGGCTCCCGGTGCGGCGGTGATGTCGTGGCGCGGATCTGAAGGGGGGCTCGAGGCGGCGCGTCTCGGACACGATGTCGTCATGACGCCCGGTTCGAACTGCTACTTGAGTTCCTATCAGGGAAGACCCGAGTACGAGCCGCCCGCGGGGGGAGGGTATCTGCCTCTCCGGAAAGTCTATTCGTTCGAACCCGTCCCCGGGGGGCTCACCCCCGAACAGTCAGCGCACATACTGGGAGGAGAGGCCTGCCTCTGGACCGAGTACGTGGCGGATCCTTCCCGCGCCGAGTACATGCTTCTGCCGCGACTGGCGGCGATGGCGGAAGTGCTCTGGACGCCGAAGGGGTCGCCCGATGAACCGGACTTCTTCTCGCGCATTGAACCGCAGTTGAGCCGCTACAGGGCTGCCGGGTACACATACGCGAAGAGTCTCTATCTCGTATCGATGTCATCCGTGCTCGACACCGTCGGTCGGCGGGTTCTGGTGACGCTTTCGAGCGAATCGGGGAAGACGCCGATACGGTACACGCTCGACGGAACCTCCCCGACAGCCCGCTCCGCGATGTACAGGGGGCCGTTTGTCGCCGGGCAGTCGATGGAGGTCCGGGCCGCCTCGGTGCGGGGCGGGCGGCTTCTCGGTCCCGCCACGACTCATCGGGTCGTGGTCCACAAAGCGATTGCGAGGCCGGTCGCGCTGAAATACCCCTGCGGCAAGTACACCGGAGGCGGCGCGTTCGCGCTGACCGACGGCGTGCCGGGGACGAAGTCGTACGACGACGGCCGTTG
>DASVIU010000551.1:0-1946 GCA_036386275.1 Bacteroidota bacterium
TCCTGTTCGCCGCGGGAACTGCCCGTTCCGATGACGGAAAGGTCTACGTCGGGCTCAACGTGGAGGCCGGGCACGCCACCAGCACTTCGGACGATGCCATCCAACTGGGAATCCGGATCGCGATCGAGGAGATCAACCACTCCGGAGGAGTCCTGGGCGGGAGGAAGCTCGAGCTGCTCGTCCGCGACAACCGGGGCATCACGGCCCGGGCCGCCGCCCACTACATGGATCTGGCGCGGACGAAGGACCTCGTCGCCGTCTTCTGCGGCAAGTTCAGCTCCGCCGTCATCGAGTCGCTGCCGCTGATCCACGAACAGGAGCTTTTGCTCCTCGACCCGTGGGCCGCCAACGACAAGATCGTCGAGAACGGATACTCCCCCAATTACGCCTTCCGCCTCTCGCTGAAAGACAGCTGGGCGGTGCCCGCGATGATGGCCTACGCGAGAAAGCGCGGTTTCTCCAAGGTGGGGCTCCTCCTGGTCAACACCAGCTGGGGGCGGAACAACCACGAGGTCGTGAAACGGTATCTCGCCGCGAACTCCGGCATCTCCGTCGTAAGCACCCAGTATTTCAACTACGGCGACAACTCCATGATGACGCAGTACCGTTCCATCCGGAAGGCTGGGGCGAACGCGATCATCTTCGCCGGCATCGAGCCGGAAGGGGCGGTCCTGGTAAGGGAGGTGGCCGCTCTGCCCCCCGGCGAGCGGCTTCCCGTCGTCAGCCACTGGAGCATCGCCGGGGGCGATTTCCCGGCGATGACCGGCGCGGCGCTGGGGAAGGTGGACATCGCCTTCGTCCAGACCTTCGACCTCCACCACGACCATGGCAAGAGGTCGCAACATCTGCTCGCCATCGCGAACCGCCTCTTCAAGATGAAGTCCTTCTCCGAGGTGAAGTCTCCCTGCGGCCTCGCCCACGCCTACGACTTAACACGGATCCTCGCGATGGCGATCGAGAAGGCGGGTAGCACCGACCGGAGGAAGGTGCGCGACGCGTTGGAGCGGCTGGACCGGTACGAGGGGCTGGTCCGCGTCTACGACCCGCCCTTCACCTCCGCCCGCCACGAGGCGCTCTCCCCGGAAAACGTGTTCATGGCCAGATACGGAAAGGACGGGTTGATCGGCGCCATCCGATGACGGGACGTTCCGACGGAAAGACATGGGGCGTTATCCGGGACGCGCTCTCCGCGCGATTCCCCTTCCGCGGGGACATCTACCGGTGGTTCGCGGCGTCGATGACGATGTACGCCGTCTGTGTCATTCTGCTGATCGGCGCCATTTCCTACGCAAGTGTCGACCTGCTGATCCGGAAGAACCTGCGTCTCTCCATGGAGTCGAGTGCGCGGGCGCAGGCCGTAAGGCTGTCCGCTTCGCTGGATTCGTTGCAGGAGAGCCTTTCCCACCTCTCGAGCAACAGCCTGCTGATCAACGCGATCATCGACACGAGCGGAAACCGGTCCTACATCGACTCGTTCGTGAAAAGCTATCGGCCGCCGGCTCACGATTCGATCCGGCTCACCCTGTGCGACTTCCAGGGGAACCCCATCACGTCGAACCTGCGGCCGCCGATCCCCTACAAAACCCCGGAGCTGCTCCGGCAGACGGTGGAGAAGGGGCTTCCCTTCTCGACGGTGCTTCTCCGCGAGGGGGTCGACAACGGGGTGTGGCTCCTCCTGGCGTACCCCGTCGTCTGGAACATGACGGGCCGGGCGGAGGGGTTCCTGGTCTCCGAGGTTCCGGTCGAGGAGATGATCGACGCAAAACTCATCTCAATCGGGAACAACGACACCGGCTTCCGGATTAAGAGCGGGAGACGAGTCCTGTTCTCGAGAAACTTCGTCGGTGGCCCGGGCCCCCTGCTGTTCGACATTCCGCTGCCGACCACGGCGCCGATGAAAGCTCTCGGGCTTTCCATGCAGATCGAGGACCATCGGCGGATCTCCC
>DASVIU010000552.1:0-1919 GCA_036386275.1 Bacteroidota bacterium
CTGGATACTGTGGCTCGACGCGGACGAGCGCGTCACAACGGAGCTCGCCGCGGAGATCCGCGGGATCCTGGAGAAGGACGACCCTGCCGTGGCCGGGTATGAGATTGCGCGCCGCGCCTATTTCTGCGGCAAGTGGATCAGGCACGGCGGCTGGTATCCGTCGCGTGTGGTCCGGCTGTTCCGCAGGGACCAGGCCAGGTTCAGCGAAACCCGTGTCCATGAGCGGATTGTCATCGCGGGAGCGGTCTCGCGCACGAGGAACGACCTCATTCACTACACCGACCCGGATCTCAACCACTATTTCTCGAAATTCAACTCCTACACATCGCTTGCTGCCCGGGACATGCTCGAGGCGGGAAGGAGTTTCTGCGTCGGTGATCTGATCTTCCGGCCCCTGTTTCAGTTCTTCAAGATGTATCTGCTGCGGCTGGGGTTCCTCGACGGGATCCATGGGTTCGTGCTCTGCGTCGCCTCTTCCGCGTACGTGTTCACGAAATACGCAAAGCTCTGGGAAATGAAACTGACGGCAAAAAACTGAAGGACGGCACAATGGAAGCACCCGACAAGCACACGATGCTGTTCGCCCGGCTTGTGTTCATGCTGCACGCCGCAGCCATGCAGTATCTGGGCAAGATCAAAAATCCCGTCACGGACCAGGTCGAACGCGATCTGGCCGGGGCACAGGGGATGATCGACACGCTCGAAATGCTGGAAAACCGGACGAAAGGAAACCTGTCGCAGGACGAGGCGAGAATGCTCGGGCAGATGCTCCAGGAGCTCCGGCTCAACTATGTGGACGAAGCGGAGAAGCCCGCTGCGGCGCCCGCGCAGGACGGAGGAGCGCCGGCATGAAATTCGCCATATTCGGAAACGCGGAGAAGCCCGGGCTGGAGGCGGCACTCATGGTCCTCCTGGCAAGGCTCGAACACTCGGGGATGGAGTATGCCCTGGATGACGCGCTCGCGCCGATGGTGGCAGGGCGTGCCGGACCCGCTCCGGCCCGGCTGAGAAGCCGGGAGGCATGCCTCGACGGCGCAGACATGCTTGTCGCCCTCGGCGGCGACGGGACAATACTCGCTGCGGCGCGTGCCGTCGGCCGGAGGGGGACCCCGATACTCGGCGTCAACCTCGGCAAGCTCGGCTTCCTCGCGGAGCTTGCTCCCGAAGAGCTGGAAAAGGCGGTCGGAGACATACTCGCGAACAAGTATATCGTCGAGGAGCGGCTCGTCATCGAGGCAAGGAGCACGGCGTTTCCTTCCAAAGTGATTCACGCAATGAACGACATCGTTCTTGATAAGTCGCGTTCCTCGCGTGTGATCGATATCGAGACGCATATCGACGGGGCGTTTGCGGTCACGTACCGGGGGGACGGCGTCATCATTTCGACCCCGACGGGATCGACCGCGTACGCGCTCTCGAACGGCGGTCCCATCGTCACCCCCGGGAGCAATGTCATCGGGATCACGCCGATCTCCCCGCACACGCTCAGCGGAAGGCCGCTCATCGTCCCCGCCTCGAGCGTCATACGCATTGTGGCCCATGCAGAGAGTGAGGAGTTGCTTCTGGCGGCAGACGGACAGGAGGAGGCGTTCCTCCGCCCGCCTGCAGAGGTCACCGTGCGGAAAGCGGATTACACCGTCAGTCTGGTCAAGCGGACGGACAGGTCGTACTTTGACCTTTTGAGGGCGAAACTGCACTGGGGGAGGGACGCGCGGACGAGTGAGTGAGGGGGGAGGATCTCAGTTGTTTTTTGCGCCTTCGGCGATCCAGGTCCGGATCCCATTGATCTGGTTCTGGTTCAGCGGGTAAGACCCGGGAGGCATCCGCGCCCCGACGCTCCCCTGTATGCGCAGGACTAGCGTGCTCGCATCGGGCTTCCCGGAAACGACGACGCCCGCCAGCGTCAGCACCGCCTGCCC
>DASVIU010000553.1:0-4141 GCA_036386275.1 Bacteroidota bacterium
CAACATCGAGTCCGCCGGGGAGGCTCCAGTCGGGGATATCCACATCGGTGATGGTCCCGGTCAGACCAGACACATCGTCGAACGTGAACCCGGTTGTATCGTGGACGAAATGCTGCACTCGCGTGACGCCGTTGTAGAGAGAGGTGATCGTCTGGCCCGTGCGATGCGGGTCGCGGTTCCTGTTCTCAAGGAGGAAGTATTCGGCGTCAGAAAGCGGAATCCGGTACACCGTGTCCGCGAGGGCCACGGCGGGGAGGCTCAGAAGCGACGTGCCCGAGGGGACCACGACCGGTGTCACCCAGCCGAGCCAGTACTTTTCCCAGGCGGAGGGCTCGGGGGGGAAAGCCCCGCTGAAGCTGAATATCGACTGGCCGTCCATAAGGCCGAACCGCCCGATACCGGATGCCCCGCTGTGCGTATTGAAGAGGTCCGGAAGGCCGAGATAGCTTCCGAGTGAAGCACAGAGGAGCCCGTTGATCCCCAGGTTCAGCGGAGCCGCTCCTGTCGCCGTCTGAATGACCCGGTTCTCGGTCTCAGGCATTATCACCGTGTTTGTGATCTGATGTGCTCCACCGTTAACGCGGATACCTCCCCCGAGTAAGGCGTCGAATGCTCCCGGCCCGAGGTAGATCGAGGGGATATCGTGGGGTGCGGGGTCAAACCCGAGCGAGCTGACAAGATCGACGTCATGCCCCACGCCTGCATGGAACAGTATGAAACAATCATATTGCGAGAAATCGCTCACGCGCCCCGAAGAATCAACCTTCCGCCAGGTGTCGCGCGCGAGGTTCGCCAGCCGGATATTGGATTCAGCCGCCCGGGGGCTGTAGTCATACATGACCCCCGGAAGCGTGGTGACAGAATTGAGCAGCGTCCAACGGACGATCGTCTTCCCTTTCGACACCTTCCGGAAATAGTTCGACAGGAACGCGAGGTGACCGGCGAAATAGGCGCTGTCCCGGGGAGGAGCATCGATAAACGGAGTTGCCGCCGGAGGAGAGAGGACGAATTGCCCGTTCCCGTCTTTCGCCTGATCATTGTCCTTTGTGAACTGCACCATCACTGCCAGCACCCGCACGGTATCCGGGAAGGAGACCGACCGCGCCCCCCTCCGGCCTTCCCCCTGCGAATCGGAAAGCGGGTGGCTGAGGTGTTGCCCGAAAGCGGCGGCGGTACAGGCGAGCGTAAGAAGGATGAGACGCATCGGAGGCATGAAGGAATACAACCAAGTCAAAATGAGAGGGACAGCTTCCCCTCCGGCCGCGCCACGGCGCGGCCGGAGGGAGCCGTTAATTACCGCCCCAGGCAATCAGGAGCGAAAACCTGATAGTATCCGACAGAGGTTCATCCTGGGACGCAGAGATGTAACTGAAATCAAACCCGTAGATGTTGTAACGGATGCCTGCGCCGAACGTGAGGAACTTCCGGTTTCCGTACGCCGGGTTCTCATAGAAGTAACCGATACGGAGAGCGAGCAGGCGCGGCGCACCATACCAGTATTCCATCCCGCCGCTCACGACGACCTGCCTGAATCCGCCGTCCCCCCATGCCGTGAAGAGCGATTTCGGGAGGGCATCCGACGTCCCGTCGCTGTGCCTGCGAACGAGAAGCCGCGTGAAGTCGAGCGACGCCTGCAGGGTGTTGAATTCATCGTCGAGTATCTTGTACCCGAGGCCGAAACGAAGATCGGTCGGCAGAGGATCGGCCTGCGCCGCATCGACATACGTGACTTTCGGGCCCAGGTTGGTCAGGTTCATCCCCATGCTGAACCGTTTCCCGATATCACCCAGGAGGGGAACCCGCAAGTGTTCCGGCCTGTACATAAACGCCAGATCGACGGCGACAGTCGATGCGATGCCGTTCCCTTTCTCCGATTCCGTACCGATCGGGGAGAGAGCACTGTGGATGAACCGGAGGTTGAGACCGATCCCCAGGTCATCGTACGCCTTCGTCGCATATCCGACGGTGACCGCATATTCGTACGATTTAAACGTGCCGATGGGGGTCGGCCCGGAGGAGTTTGTCAGCGTGAACTCACCCAGGTTCAGATACGTGACCGCCGCGCCGATCGTCCCCCCGATCCCGTCGATGTGCATCCTGAAATTCAGGTAGTCATAGAAGAGGTCGGGAAGCTGGAACTGCGGCAGCCAGTTCGCGTGCGTGATGCTGACCTCCTGCCCGTCCATGAACGCGAGCGCACCCGGATTCCAGTAAATCGCCGATGCATCATCGACCGTTCCCGTCCCTGACTCGCCGAGGCCTGATGCCCGCGATGTCGGCGCGATCAGCAGAAAGGGAACAGCAGATGCGCCCGGTTGTGCACCCGCGCGCTCCGGCAGCAACGCCGCCACCAGCGGCAGGAGCGCCAGGAGCAGGGCCATGCGTATAAAGCCTTTGATGGTAACCATGATAATCATCCTTCCCGGATAATGATGGTGTCTTCTTCTCTCTTATTGAACTTTTGAAAGCTTGCTGAGCGCTTCACTCGAGAACCGCCCGTCGGCGGTCCTCACGATCAGCTTGTAGAGATACACTCCGTTGGCAATCGCGTCACCGTCCCGGTCACGCCCGTCCCACGGGACTCTCACAAACGAGTCTCCCGGTGTGAACTCCTCCAGCGTCCTGATCAGACGTCCCGCCACGGTGAATATCTTCACCGTCACGGCGAGCGGGGCAGTCTGGTTCTGCCTGAACGTGAACTCCGTCCCCGATGCCCCGAACGGGTTCGGATAGTTAAAGACATCCGTCACGCTCAACCGGTCGCCCGAGGCAACGCTGAAGGCCGTCTCGGCGCTTCCCGAGTTGTCGAACGAGTCCCACGCCCTCACCCGGATCGTGTTCTTCCCCTCCGGCAGGTTCTGGAGCTGGAACTGTATCGTCCCCTCACGGTAACTGTCCAGCTTGCTTGTGTAGTAATTCGTCAGGTCGGTGCTCTGAGAGGCATTGTTGAGCCAGGCCTCGATCCTGTGTCCCACCCCCGACGTCGAAGTGTTGATCCCGCTTGAATCCGCCAGGTCGACGACCAGGAGCGGGTTCTCCCCCACGAGGTCCCCCGTTCGGTAACTTCTGCTCCCGAGGTATATCTGCATGGCGGGACCGGTCTTCGGATTGACTGCGGATGAGTCAGTCCCTCCGACATGGACGTTCCCCGTGTATGCCTCGGCATCGGATGCGGGGGCATCGGCGCGGTAGACATACGCAACGAGCCTTCCCCGCGAGAGGCTGTCGCCGTACTGTATGTCCTTCGGGACGATGAATGTGGCCGCGAATTTTCCGTTCGTGACAGAGTTTTCCCCGCGGTAGAGGAGCCCTCCCGTCGCAATGTAGTTCCAGTTGACGCCCGGGTAGAAGTTGACGATCGTCTGAGTCCTGCTCGCATCATTGAGCGTCACCTGGACGCGGCCGTTATAGCTCACGTCGGTCTTGTTGGAGGCGTCACGGACCGTTCCCGCGACCGTGATGCGGGAGAGCGAACGGAACTGCGCAACGGCGGCAAGAGGCACACCTGCGCTGTCAAGAGGACGGCCGTTGATGCTGTCGAACGAGGCGTAGCCGTGCGGGAACTGGAAACGCATCGTCGGGTCCCCCATATACGAATACTTCTGGTCGTTCGGACTGTTCCCCCCCGAGGCCTTGTATGTGAAGAGCGCGGTTGCAGGGCGGTCAACGATCACTCTTCCGAACGCATCGCGGCCGAACATCGCCAGATAGGTCCCCTGGTTGAGCGCAGCGTTCTCTCCCGCGTACACCTTTCTATCCGCCGAAACAACCCCCACCGCCCCACCGTCCGGCTTGTTGATCAGTATCTCGCTCCCTGTGCGGTTCAAGGGGTCATCAAACTCGGAGAAATTGCAGGTGGCAAGGAAAAAGACGGAGAGCCTGCTGGCATTCGTGAGCTGCGGGATGGATGTCGGTACATCAAACACGTCGTTGTTCGAGAGCTGCACGGGGTTCCCGTGGCCTGCGAAGTTGAAGACAAGGACCCCCCTGTTGATCTGGTCTATGATCGCCTGATATGCGCCGGGCTTCCGCCTCCCCGAGGCCGTAAGAACCGTCGGGTATTCTGCCAGATACACCTTTTTCTCCTCGAACTCCGGCGGCGTGAAGAGGGGACCGGAAAGTGTCTCCACTGCATCACTGT
>DASVIU010000554.1:0-1618 GCA_036386275.1 Bacteroidota bacterium
CGGGGCGTGATGTGTCCGGTCGGCAGCCGTTCGGACTTTGACTTCTCCGCTTTCCTCAATCCCCGGTGTGCGTCCCGGTTGTCGGGGTCCATCTCCAGGACGCGACGGTAGGCCGCGGCGGCTCCGTCGATCTTTCCGTGCTTGAGGGAAACTTCCCCCTCGGCGAGAAGTTTATCGATCTGCTCGTGCAGTTCGAGCTTGTCGTTGGCCTGTTCGAGTATCCGCGTTGCATCGGGCTGCGCGGGCTGGACCGCCAGCACGTCCTCCAGAACCTCCCGTGCCTCCCTGAATTTCCCCCTGTCGAAAAGAGCCGTCCCTTCACGGAGCAGGACAGTCACCTGTTGCGCCTGTTCGAGTCTCCGTTTGCACTCGTCCCGCACTTCCAGGGCGCGCGAATCCGCAGGGGCGACCCTCAGGACCCGTTCCGCCCTGGAGAGCGATTCCTGATACCTGCCGTGTTTCAGCAGATCGCTTGCTTCACGCAGGAGAGACTCCGCCTCGGCGCCGCGTGCGACAGCGAGGTCCTTGGTCTGCACGAACCGGGCCTTGATTGTCTCGAGTTCGTCCACCATCGTCTGCACGGAGGCATAGCGCTCGTTCGGCTCCTTTTTCAGCGCTTTGGTGATGATCTGTTCGAGCTCCGCCGGAAGCCCGGCCTTGACACTCGTCAGGAGAGGGGGATCGTCGGTCACGATCGCGTACAGCATCGCCGCCTCATACTCCCGCTGGAAAGGAAGCTGCCCGGTCAGCGACTGGAACAGAAGGACCGCGAGGGACCAGATGTCGGTGCGGTGATCGAGGTCAAGTCCCCTGATCTGTTCGGGGGACATGAACGGGAGCGTCCCCATCCGGGCACCGACGCGCGTGATCTGCGTCCCCCCCGAAAGCTTCGCAAGACCGAAATCGACGATCTTCACCTCACCGTCCTGCGTGATGATGATGTTGGCCGGCTTGATGTCGCGGTGCACGATCCCGTGTTCGTGCGCCTTGGCGAGGCCGCGGCCGATCTTTATCACGATGTCCAGCGCTTCGGCCATGGTCAGTGGGCCGCGGGAAAGCCTGGCGCTCAGGTTCTCCCCGCCGTAGAACGCCATGCAGATGAAGAGCAACCCCTCGTCCGCTTCGCTGATCTCGTGTATCGTGCAGATGTTCGGATGATCGAGCGCGGAGGCGGCCTGCGCCTCTTTCAGGAATCGCTTCTTCGCCAGTGGATCGCGCACAAGGTCGGGCATGAGGAACTTCAGGGCGACGATCCGTTTCAGGGACATGTCTTCGGCCCTGTAGACCACCCCCACCCCCCCCCCGCCAATCCGGTCCAGTATCTGAAAATGCGAGATGACAGTCCCGATGACGTTCCCTGCAAGGACGCGGCGCATTAACGATTCCTTGTCCCTCAAGGAGAGCCGCTTCAGGAACGACCGTGCCTGCGCGTTCTCGGGATCGATCTCGAGGATCTGGTTGAATTTTGCCGCCGCTTCGTCGTACTTCTCGGACTTGTCGAGGGCAATCCCCTGCGCGAGCAGGGCGCGGATCCTGGGATCGGGGGACGGACCGCTCGAGAGCGCAACGAGATCCTTGAGAATCTCCGAGCAGTCGGCGTATCGCTCTTCATGATCTT
>DASVIU010000555.1:0-2939 GCA_036386275.1 Bacteroidota bacterium
TGAAGGAGATGGTCCTGGATGAGATCGCCAACACGCAGGACCTGATCCATCTCTGGGAAACCGCAAAGACGAACTGGATGATGATCTCGGATGTCGGCGAGACGACGTTCGTCTACTATAGGAACATGGGAGAGCTCATGAAGAAAAAGATAGCGCTGATGCAGGGACACGAGAACGATGAGCCGTATGTCGACCCGGACTTCCAGTGGCGTGTTCCCGGTTTTACCCCCGAGAGCAGGTAGCGTGAGGCTGGACCGGGGCCGCATACTGGTCGCCCCTGATTCCTTCAAGGGGACGCTCAGTGCCGCCGAGGCGGCACTGGCTATCGGCAGGGGGGTCCGCCGCGCCCTCCCCCGTGCTTCCGTTCGGCTGCACCCCGTATCGGACGGGGGAGAGGGGTTCATCGACGCACTCATTCCTTTCATGGGAGGGACCCCCGTCCGGACCGAAGTCCAGGGACCGCTTCCGGGCCACAGGGTCCGGGCCCGCTGGGCGCTGGTGGGGAAAGGGACAACGGCGGTGATCGAGATGGCATCGGCAGCGGGGCTGACGCTCGTCCCTCCCGGGAAGCGGGACCCGCGGGTGACGACCACATTCGGTGTCGGCGAGCTCATCCGGAGCGCGCTCAAAAGAAACGTCGGTTCCATACTCGTCGGGATAGGCGGGAGCGCGACAAACGACGGGGGAGCCGGGATGGCGGCAGCGCTCGGCGTGAAGTTCCTGGATTCTTCCGGTGCCACGCTGAAACAGGGGGGAGGTTCGCTTGCAGATCTCGCGCGGATCGACATCAGCGGGCTCGACCCGCGCCTGGCACAAACGGCGATCACCGTGGCCTGCGATGTGACGAACTCTCTCACGGGCCCCGATGGTGCCTCCCGCATATTCGGTCCGCAGAAGGGGGGAGACCCGGCCGCGGTTGCGGCCCTTGACAGGGCTCTCCGTCGGTACGCCGAGGTTCTTCGGACGGACCTCGCCCTGGATGTCGAAACCATTCCCGGGAGCGGAGCAGGCGGAGGCCTGGGGGCCGGATTGATCGCGTTCTGCAATGCCCGGCTGGCCTCCGGTATCGATGTCGTTCTGGATGTGACCGGATTCGACGATGCGCTGGCCTCGAGTGATCTCGTCCTCACGGGAGAAGGGAGGATCGATGCGCAGACGCGCTCCGGGAAAGCGCTCTCCGGGATCCTCCGCCGTGCCCAAGCCCGGCACGTCCCCGTGGCGGCTGTCGTCGGCAGCTTCGAAGGTGCGGAAGGGGACTACGTGGGAGGGGATGGTTTTGTCGCGCTTGCGGCTCTCGACGACGGTTCAGCCCCCCCGGGGGCCGCTATGAAGAATGCTGCACGCGTGCTGGAGGAGAGGACGCATAAAATGTTACTCACTCTTATCGCCTGGGAATCATGATCGACCAGATCAAGCAGGTCAATATCATCGACTATGTTGTCATCGCAGGCTATCTGCTGATGCTGACCGGGACGGGACTGTACGTGACCCGGTTCAACAAGAACGCGGACGACTTTTTCAAGGGAGGGGGGAAGATTCCCTGGTGGATCTCCGGGCTCTCGACGTTTGTCGCCGGGTTCTCCGCGTTCATGTTTGTGGGGGCCGCAGGATACA
Organism: Bacteroidota bacterium; assembly: GCA_036386275.1. Classification (GTDB taxonomy): domain Bacteria; phylum Bacteroidota; class Ignavibacteria; order UBA10030; family UBA6906; genus Fen-1273. The sequence continues at coordinate 1,615 of DASVIU010000555.1, forward strand.
CGTACAGGAAGGGGATCGGATCCGCGGTCCTTTTCACGAGCGCCTTCTGGGGGTACGGGCTCGGGTATTTCGTTTATGCCGCGCGCTGGAAGCGTGCCCGGCTTTCATCGCCGATGGAATTCCTGACCCGTCGCTTCTCCCAGGGGACCACCTATTACTACACGCTGCTTTCAATTGTCCCGGCGGTGATGGGGCTCGGACTGGGGATCTATATCCTGTGCATATTCGTTGCCACCGCGCTGGGGATCATGAGCCTCTCCGTCACGGTCGGGTTCGTCACGCTGAGCGGGCTCGAGCTCTCGATGGTCGTGACGGGAATCGTGCTCCTGATCTACACGAGTGCGGGGGGACTCTGGGCGGTCATGATCACCGATGTCATGCAGTTCTTCATCATACTGATCGTGACGGTCCTGATTTTCCCCCTTGCGTTTTTCGCGCTGGGGGGGAGCGGGGGGTTCTTCCATGCGTTCACCCGGATCGCCAACGAGACCCCTCCGGGGTACCTCAGTTTCGGCGATGTGGTGCGGAATCCCCTTTTTTACATAGCCTATCTGTTCAGCACGTTTATCGGCTACAACGCGGCCTGGCATATCGGACAGCGCTATTACAGCGTGCCGACCGAGCGTGATGCCCGGAAGATATCCATACTCTGTGCGGTCCTCTCGCTGACGATCCCCCTCCTCTGGATCGCACCGACGATGGCCGGGCGGGTCCTCTTCCCGGACATGGCCAGTCTCTGGCCGCAGCTCTCGGAGCCGTCGGAGGCCTCGTTCGTGACACTGGCCCTTTCGCTCCTCCCCAACGGCCTTATTGGTCTGACGATTTCGGCGATACTAGCTGCGACGATGACCCACACTGACACGGCTCTGAACTACCTTGCGTCGATACTCGTTCGGGATGTGTATATGCGGCTCAAGAAGACTTTTTCCGATTCCGTCCCCTCTGAGCGCCGGCAGCTCCTCGTGGCACGGATAACGACATTCACACTCGGATTCATGGCGATTGCCACCGCAATCATCGTCCAGCGGACGAAGGGGGTGTTCGATTTTGCCCTCCTGTACTATTCCTGGTTCGGACCGTCGATGATGACGCCGGTCATGCTCGGGTTCCTGTACAGCAAGACCCCCTCCTGGTCCGCGATCGTCTCGGCGACGGCGAGCCTGGCGGTCGTCCTGGTCTGCAACACGGTGGTGGACGTACGCCCCTACCAGTATGAAGTGAACATCTTCGGAGGTATACTGGTATCGGCGGTCGTGTTCTTCCTTTCTGCCCTGTGGCCGGAAAGGGACGCGGCGGCGCTGGAACGGATCGAAGCGTTTGCAAGT
>DASVIU010000556.1:0-5243 GCA_036386275.1 Bacteroidota bacterium
TTCGGATTCTGGCTCATATTGCGTGAGCCATTTATCAGGGAAAACACCGGCCCGGGGATGATAGACTTCTACAGCCTCCTCCTTGCTGCCGGGCAGACGCTGATGTACGTGGGTGGAAAGGCACTCCGGCAGAATCTTATCCACCGAAGGGACGTCTCACAAAAAATGCTCGGGGGGAGGGAGAGCTGACTGACCGGGCTCAGTAGCCCACTCCCCTGCTCTGAAGAATCAGCTTCTGAATATCATCCGGACTTGTCCCCCCCAGCCTGTTCACGGCAATCCACACCGCCCTGCCGATGATGATCGAGCTGTTGTCGCTCTCGGAATAGAGTTGATCGAGTGCCGACACGAGGTCCCCCGGAGCGACATTCTGAAAGTACCTGTTCCTGACGTACGTGTACGACTGCGCGATTTTCGTGCGGCAGTCAGGGTCAGAGCTGTTCCCCGCCCCCATCACCGTGAGATTGTGTCCCAGAGCCATGCCGTCGAGAAACCCCGCCACCACGTTTTGCCTCGTGGTGAGCGACAACCCCCTCCACCAGTCGCCGTCGTGGCCGGCCTGGGCATTGCCCGGTACGGGGAAAGTGAGCAGGATGAGGGGGAGGAGGAAGAGGATCAGTCGTTTCATCGGAGCACTATGAGTTTTCTCGTCTGCGCCACACCGTCCGCTTTGAGCCTGTAGAAGTATACTCCGCTCGAGAGCCCGGCGCCGTCGAAACGCACGCTGTGGGGCCCGAACCCCTGCTCCCCGCTGACAATCGTCCGGACAGTCCTCCCCAGTATATCGAACACCTCCAGCGTGACATACGTGGTCCGGGGGATGACGTAGTCGATGACAGTCGAAGGGTTGAACGGGTTCGGGTAGTTCTGGCCGAGTGAGAACGCAATGGGAGTCCCGGCAGGCGGCTGTATATCCGTCGAGAAAGCAACGGCGGCGTACACATTAAGTTTGCCCCCTCCCCATGTGGTGTTCGGCACGCCGCCGGTGAACTGATCGGAAATCGCTCCGGCGGTCATTGCGCTGAACACCTGTTCCGCCGTGAGTGAAGGAGTCTTACCGAGCAGTATCGCCGCCGCCCCGGCGGCCACCGGTGTCGCCATACTCGTCCCCTGCATGACATAGTAGGCTGTGTCAGCCGAAGTGCCGACGCTTGACACCCAGTTGCGATCAGGCGAAGCGTACACGCGGCGGTCACGCATCGAAATCGTGAGGCTCCCCGGCGCGGCGATGTCCGGCTTCGTCCTCCCGTCCACGCGGGGCCCCCTGCTCGACCAGGGGGCGATGTTGCCGGGCGCGTAATTGTCCTGCCAACCGATCCCGTTGTATGCAGTCCAGTTCGTTCTGGAGACGTACGCTCCGACAGCAAACGCATGATCAGCGCTCGCCGGCTGGCTTATTGTATAGTTGGGATCCCCGACTGCAAATGCCACCTTCCCGTCCCCGAAATCTTCATAGATATGGAACCTGAGCGGCCTCGCGGAGTTGTTGACAACCCTGAGGTTGTACGCGCTGTTTCCCGGGGGGACATATCCCGTAGAACCGGAGTACTCGGAATTGGTTCCGCGTGAGCTCGTCGTCTGCTGCTCAATCGTCGCAGGGACGACCTGACCCAGGTTGCCGTAGTACCTCAGATCCATGGATGTGGCGGGACTGTCCAGCGTGGACCGCCAGACCAGGTTGAACGCGAGCATCGTGCTGTTGGTCTTGGCGCCGGTCACGAACACGGGGATTGGGCCCGTGGAGTCGCGCGCGCCGACTGACCCGGAGTAATGGAGGTTCCCGTCTGCCTCGTTCCCGGCGGCGATGAAGAAGGGGACCCCCCTGCTGTACACCCAGTCCACCACCTGGTCCTCGGCATCGGATCCGTCGTGGTAGGCGTCCCATCCCCCGTAGCTCATGGAGAGGACATTCGCCTGGAACGTATCTACCGCGGCATGCATCGCCGCGACGTCGGCCGCGTACGAGCTGTTCGCGGTTGTATCATCGCCGATCTTGAGAAACACGAGGCTCGCCAAGGGGGCCATCCCCTTGTACGCTCCCCCGCCGTTCAGCGTATTGCCGGATGAAAGCGTACCCCTCCCCAGTACGGTCCCCGTGACATGCGTTCCGTGCCCTGTCACTTTGTTGAGGACGGTGTTCCGGATGGCGTTCGGGAAAGAGGAGTAATCGCGTGCCTGTATTACGGCAGGCAGATCTGGATTGGCAGGGTCGGTATCGAGGCCGGAATCCAGCACTGCAACTTTGATCCCACTGCCCGTCCACCCTTTCGACCATGCCGAATCGGCCCTGATGCTTCTTACGGCCAGGTTGTTTCTTGGAGCATGGCGTGCCTCCGCCGTTCCCATCCTGGTGACGAAATCGAGACCGAGCGTGTTGATGAAGCTGGCAACGGGGAGAGTCGCAACAACGAAACCGAGAGGATGGCCTTCGAGCGGAGGCGTCCATGTCTCCCAGTAGCAGCGGACGCCGAGATCCCGGAGCGCCGCGAGCCTGTCACCGGAGGGGCGTTCATTGAAATACAGGAGCACCGTCGCGGCAGCGTCGGCGGTCTTCATGAGACCGCTCCGGACCCGGACCATCTTTTTGCTCACCTCACCGATGAGGCGGCCGCTCTCAATCTTGGCGGCAAGCTCCGGCGGTACGGCGACAAGATCCGCGGACCCGACCGCGCCGACCCCCTGAGCGAAGAGAGATCCTGCAATGAGAGCAAACGCTCCGACCAGCGCGACGATTTTCATTCTTTCCCCCCGAAAAATAGAATCCGAGACTGACAATCCGGACGACACATACCTTACTTAAATAAACACTTCATGTCAAGAAAACGCTTCAGTGAGAGGAGTGACTTGATAGTATGAAGGAATCTCTTGATATTTGCGGGAGGTTACGGCGCGTCCCTTCTCGTTCGCTCATTCATGGACAACTCTCCGCGCGTATTACTTTTCCTTGCTCTCGTTGCCGCCTGCTCGAACGCCGGAACGGCCCAGTGGGTCCAGTATGGCCCGCCAGGAGCATCCGGGTCGGTCAGCTCGATACTGAAGGCAGGCGCAGGGCTCTTTGCGAGTACGCCCGGGGGAGGCGTTTCACGCTCGACAAATAGCGGTCTCTCCTGGCAGACTGCCAATGACGGCCTGACAAATCTCAATGTCACCGCTCTCGCGGCCGTGGGGAACAAGGTCTTCGCCGCGACAGCCGGCGGGGGGGTCTTCGGGAGCACGGACGGGGGGGTGAGCTGGGGTCCGACCGGGCCGCTGCTGGACCCGACCAATCTCCTGATCAGTAACAACATCGTCGCTCTCGCAACCGTGGGGACCAGCCTGTTCGCAGGCCCCGATATCTACGGAGCATTCTACTCCCCGAACAGCGGAGTCAACTGGTATCCGGCCGGGAAGGCGCCGGTGTAGACCTCGGCGTTGCGGATGATGTCCGGGTCGAATATGCTGAAAAGGCCGAACGCGTGGAACGGATTGTACACCTTCATCCCATCGAGGAGAATCAGGTTCTGGTCGCCCGCCCCGCCGCGGACGAAGAATTTGGCGCTGACGTCGGATGTGGAGGTAATCCCGGGGAGGACCTGAAGCGAACGGAGGAGATCCTGCTGTCCCGCAGCCGGGAGGCGCTGCAGCTCTTTCGGCGTGATGATGTGAACGCTCGCACTCCGCTCGGTGAGTGCGGAGATCGACTGCGTCTCGACAACGACCTCACGGGTCTCGATCAGGCGGGTCGCGAGCTTGATATTGACTGTCTGCGCGCCGGTCCCGCTGACGGCAACCGGGATGGTCCGCCGCTGGTAGCCCACGGCGCTGACAACGAGCGTATACGTCCCGGACGGGACAGAAGAGATGAGGTAGAAGCCGTTGTTGTTTGTCGCGGCACCCCGGTTCGTCCCCCGGACAATGACGTTGGCGCCCGGGACACGTTCCCCCGTGGCGCTGTCGGAAACTACACCCTCGATGTCGGACCCGATTTTTGTGTCGTCAGGCCCGGGAGGAGACGCGTGAGCACGGCAGATGCCGAAAACGAGAATCGCCCCGCAGGCACCAGCGAACAGGAGTACGCGTCCGGATATCATCGAGCAGAAGGAAATTGGAACTGGAGGGGATCACCGGACGGAAAGGCCGGACCGGATACCCGCATCTGGAATTACGCACATTTTCCGGGAACAATCAATCGCTCAGGCCATCGGCTAAGGAAGATGCGCGATGGCATAGTCCATGACGTGGTCGATGCCGGCGTCGATGTCCGACCCGCTGTTCCGGACAAGGACGTCGGGGATGATACCGATCCCCTCGAGGCACCTGCCGTCCGGCGTCGTGGTGAGGCGGCACGGATAGGAAAATGTCCATCCGTTCGGAAGCTGTGCGATATTGACGATGTCCCCGAACGCACCGAATGTCGTGTCCCCTATCTGGGTCACGGTACTCAGCGTCTTGAATATCTGCGTGATATGCTCCGACCCGCTCGCCGAAAACCGGTTCGTCAGGATCGCGATTCGTTTTCCGTATCCCGGCGCCCCCGCGCGGGGGGAGACGACAAGCGGAATCGGGCTCCCGTAATCGTTGTGTTTCGGCCCGGTCTTCGCCCTCTGATAGAAATAGAGTATGCTGTGGTCGATGAAAGCCGAGGCGATGATCTGCAGTGTCACGACGAGCCCGCCACCGTTGTTCCGCACATCAATGATCATCCCATCGGTGTCGTGCAGCTCGCGCACGGCCCCGTCGATATCGTATGCCCAGTCGGCGCCCTTGCCGACGTTCGAGGTGAATGAGGCGATGTGAATATAGCCGATGTTACGGTTCCGTATCTTTCCGAATGTGATCAGCCCGGCACCGACAACCCTGAAAGAAGCGAGGAAATTGTTCCTGACGAGGTCGATGCTGAAATCGTCGGCTTTCCGCGCGACCAGGTGGCTCGCATCAAATCCCCTCGAATAATCCTTGTTGATCAGCTTGACGTGCCCGTCATCGAGGTGCGACAGAAGTCCGGTCGAGACATTCCAGAGCTCCGACTCGCTTGTCGCGGCGGTGATCATGGAGCCGTAGAACGCATGCAGCGAATCCCAGTTCACCGGCTTGACCGGGAAGAGCGCGTAGTTCTGGTCGAACGTTTTCCAGAGTATGTCGAAGTTCGCCTTCGCGGTGTTTTCCGGAGGGGGGCCGAGGAGCATCTCTTCGCAGCCCGCGGAGAAGACGGCCGCGGCGAGCAGGAGGGACAGACGGCATTTCATATTCCCGGGCTCCTAAAA
>DASVIU010000557.1:0-6669 GCA_036386275.1 Bacteroidota bacterium
CCGTCGGCCACGACGGTCTTGGCGTGCATCATCGTCGGCTGATATTCATAGATGGCGATACCGTGCTCGACGAGACGAGGCCAGCTATGCCGACTGGCGCGCTGGACCAGCTTATGGTCGTGGTAGGGTCCGGGCACGAGAATGCGAACGTCTACGCCTCGGTCGCTCGCGGCGCAGAGCGCATCAATGAATGACAGCGTGGGAACGAAATACGCATTGCTCAGATACAGTGTGCGCGTGGAGCCGGCGATGATCGCAGCCATGACACGCTGCGCCGCCGAGGCGCCGTTCGCCGGAGTACTGATCACGGCACAAACGGGGACGTCGCCGGTCGGCGCGAGGTGTGGAAAATCCCGCATGTCGAGCAGCAGCTCCTCCGTGCTCTGATTCCAGTTGTCGGTGAACGCGCTCTGAAGCGCGGCAACGATGGGCCCCCTGAGACGCACGTTTGTGTCGCGCCAATGCGAGGGACTCTGTGCGTGTCCCGTCCACTCATCGGCGATGCCGACGCCCCCGGTGAAACCGATATTGCCGTCCACGATCAGCAGACGGCGATGCGTCCTGTGGTTGTACTTCATCCAGTCGAACCACCGCATCCGGCGGAACCATGTGACCTTGCAGCCGGCATCGCGCATCTGATTCGCCAGCACCCGGGGCATAAGCCCGGTTCCTTCGCTGTCGAGAACGAGTCTCACCATCACGCCGCGTTGGGCGGCATCGGAGAGCGCCTTCGCGAACTCTCGAGGGATAGCCCCCGCCCAATAGACGTACGTTGAGAAGTGGATGGTGGATTGGCTCGCCCGGATAGCAGCGAGCATCGGCGGAAAGATCTCGTCGCCGTTCTGGAGCACTTCGATCTCGTTGCCCTCGACCACACAGTTTCCGGCGGCGCCGTGCAGCGCCCGTAGAAATGCGTCGATCTCGGAGCTGATCGGAGGTACGGTCAATACCCGATCCTGGTGATTCGCTTCGGCGTTCGCTGCAAGCGTGATGTAGACAAACGCCACCACGAGGGCACCGACTATTCCTCCGAGTAGAAAGAGAAAATTCATCATGCGCTGATTGTGGAGGCGGGATCACTCACCGCTTCTTCAATTCTCCATTCTGATCAATCGCTCTGTGGATAGACTTATGTTCGGAGACAGAAATGGTCGACAATTCTCCGACGGGTTATACTTCCGACAGAGGATACCCAAGAAATGCGCGAACCGTAATGGAGCAAAGGGATGAAAAGGGAATTAGTCCCTTTCGTGAAGGAGTCGGCACAAGGGGGGCACACCGTCGGCATGGGGATGCCTCGGGTGAGAGGAGAGGCGCCTTACGGCGTGCGTAGCTGGGGGGGATTGAGGAGCGGTTTCGTTGAACTGAGGCAGAACCAGAATTGCTCTCTCATGCCAGTTTCTGGCACAACCATCCAAGCTTCTTCAATTTCACCAGTTGGGTGTTGACCCGCTGGCTGTCAGTGTTCCAAGGTTTCAACACTCTTTCCTTACCCCTGAGGATCATTAGCCACCTGAGGGGTAACACACAAAACTGTTGGGAGTCGCATACGGTTGGGGTACGAAACTGCGGTTTTTCGAGCTGAAGGTGGGATTTGAACCCACGACCTGCGGTTTACGAAGCCGCGGGTCGTACAGTTCGTATATTCTTCCTGACGTTCTCTTCAAGGTCAAGAGGAACGAAGGAACATCTTAAATCCAAGCTAATTGAACGACATTATAAGCCGCTATTCTTGTTCCTTCAGCTTGTGTTCGCGCCTTGCAATTCCGGGCGTCAGGAGCTATATTTCATCAGAAGCGATTGCGGGAGTAATTCAGTGGTAGAATGCCAGCTTCCCAAGCTGGACGTCGCGGGTTCGAGTCCCGTCTCCCGCTCCAGTCGACGAGTTAGCCTTCTTGGCTAACTCGTCTCGTTTTTCTCACCTTCTGCGCCTGATCAATATGTGAGGGGATTGCCCCCCGGGAACTGGATCACCAGTCAATTCACCCCTTCTTAAACAGAACCACGATCTTGCATCAGAAAGGCCCTACCAATACCTTCCCCGATGGATATCCTGCCTGTCTGCATTCTTGCCCTCGACGAAATGCACCAAGCCGGTGAGGAGGATCGATACTGGGAGTCCAAGTCATACGAGGACGGGCTGAGTGCTGTCGAGATTCTTCGTCGGCAATATGGAAAGCTCGCACCCGGGAAGGGTTATGAAAGTAACCAAAGAATCCGAAGAGTTTTTCGCCTCGTTGAACGCGGATGACGTTCTCAACCTGATCGTGGCTGGGGTACGCGATGGCGCTGCATTCCCTTCCCCACTACACCGGGGACATTGCGAATAGGCGGGCATCAGGACGAAAGCAAGATCTCCTCGATCTGGAATCACTGACCCGCATTTAGTTGACTGTCCCCCGCCACGCTCCGTCTTGAGCCTTCCCCCATATCTTGGCAGTCGATGCAGTCGGGGCAGTCAGCTGAGCAAAATGGCCTTCTTCGCGAGACTTTATGCGAAAACCTTCACCCGAATTGGGGGCAGGGGTGTTGATTCGACTCGTCTGGTGGATGCCCCACGAGCCTAAGGGTACGTCACTGCTGACATAGTGTCAACGAGGCCAGCCTGGGAACAGAAGAGGGACTAAGTGACGCGGAATTCTCGGCGGGTATCGGACAATCTCCCGAACGGGTGGGAGTGAGGGAATGACGGCATCCTGGATGTTCAGATAATCATTTGGTGAGTTGACGAGGGCTCACTTCGTCCATGAGCCCCGCAAGAACGCCGCGCAAGAACCCCAGGGTTTCATCAAATTCCTCTGCCCATGAGATTCTTCTACGAAGAGCATCAGCGACCAGTGCTAGTGGTCCCTCAGGATCTGTCTCACGCGCAAGAATCGCGATGGCTCGAGCGCGGAGATCAGTGCCGGCAATCCGCGCAATGTCTCGTCCAAGTAAACGCGCCCCTGCCAGGTCAAGATTAACAGGAACATCGTTCATGAGGTCGGACGCATGCGTGAGCAGTCTAATATCGTTGCCGGCATCGAAATAGTGTTCCGCCACAAACATGAAGTCTTCCCCGTCTTTAGCCCTTCCAGGGAATCCGTGGTCCCACGAAAAGAGCTTCAACATTGCCAGTCCGGCAGGAGAGCACGACTGCAATTCGAGATGAGAGCTCCGGCTGAGAATGACTTTGATCGACGCCTCGAACGCCTCCTCAAATCCGACTACGCTGAGAACAAAGTCGAGGGCGTTGGGAAAAGCGATTAGACTTTTCGCCCCGGCAATGGGACCGAAAGGAAGGACGTCCAGTGTTTCCCCGTTGGTGCATACGAATCGGTACCCGAGGTTCGTGGATCTGAATTCTCTCGTATCTACAAGCGCTTTGACAAAGCGGTTGAATTGATCCCATTCGCTCACTTGAATGGCAACATCGATGTCGACGCTCATGCGAGGGGATTCCAGACCGTGCGCATACTTAAGCACCAAGTCCCTGGCGGTCGCTCCAACGACAAACAGAGGCGTGTTCTTTTCCTGCGCCGCCTCGAGAAGGGGCTTGAAGAGGGCGAGAATATTGTCAGGCAGTTTATTTGAAATATCGACCAAGCTTCTTCTCCCGAAGGTCTTTCGCCGCTTCGAGGTTTCTTCCTTCTCCGGTTGCCATGAGGTCAGCATACGTCAGGGGTGTCGGCACAACTGCCAGGGCCTCCTGGTCCGTGTGAAACTGCCAGAAGCGTTTGTAGAGCTCAACGTTGCCCCGGTCATCCTGCTTTAGCTTGTACTGCACGATCAGGCGGTTTGGTTCTCCCTGAAGATAGAGAGTCGCTATCTCGGGCTTGAGGTACCGGGTTTCAATCTGCACTGCTGGTTCACCCCCCCAGAGCGCACCCGTCCCCGCCAGATCGGCGGCCCGCCACCATTCAGGATCTCGGGCGGCGAATCTTCCAAGGAACTGCTTCGGTTTCAACTGCTGAGGGTACATGCCAACCCACTTGTCAAAGAGCTCTTCTCGCCTGACGATCCTTCGGCCGATTTTTTTTCCCTCCAGCAGATGCCCGATGAGTTTTAAATTCCGAATCGTCGCGTCAACAGTTCCGAGCGCAACCCCCGCCACGCGCGCTATCTCGCGATAGGTCTTTTGCTCCAAACCTGGAAGGCAAATGAGAGCAAAGATGACCTGCATGCCGGCCGGCTTAAACGGCTGGCCCACGAGTTGCCTCGTCTCCCGGTCCGCCGGCTTCTGGCCCTGTACCCACACCAGAAGGTCTTCCGCCTCTAGGTACGCATTGCCGCAAGCGTCCACGAAATAGATCCCCTGTTCCCGCATCCTTTCGGCAATTGGCTTGTTGGCGTGCCGGGTGACTATGACCCGATTCCGGCGATCATTGAATTCGTGCGCAAGCAAGCCGGCCATCGCCACGTTCAACCAGGGTTTCACTACGACGTCGAACTCCCATCTGTTTTTTCCCCGGATTATGCGGAGCCGTTTGTCTTCCGCGGGTTGGCGACGATCACGAACCCGCCTCCCTATGCGCTGACCCCCAATGACTTCTACCCTAAGTCCCGTCGCTTTTCCAACGGCAGTAACCGCCTTCTCAAGTATTGCCTCGATGTCGGCCGTTCGAACCACTGGATTCTCCCAATATCGAAATGATGTGTGTTCAATAATAATGAACATACGCATATAATGAACAACAATCAACTCATATCGCGATTCGCGAGAATCGCCGGGAAATGACTGAAAGCAAGCACAAAATGCAGCCACGCAGGAGATCACCAGCAAACGCTCGTAGGGCTCATTTGCGGGATACAAAGAAAAGAATTTGGCGCTCAGATTTATGTTGATATCGGGTGCGTCAACGATGGGTGTCGAACGAGCGCAACGAGATGGAGTATCTTAGCGACTACCGAACTGGACAGTTCATGTCTCAAGCCTCAATTGCTTGCACTTCTAATGCATCCTGTCAGCGAATGCAAGGCTTAACATAATACTCATGCAAACAACACCAGCACAAAATGCGAGAAGACTCCACTTGTTTGTTTGGGAGACCTTGCCTGTTCTCAAGAGAACGTACCCGACAAACAGATTACCTAGCCCCCACAAAACATTCACTAAAGCAGATGACAATCCTTTGCCTGGGGGATTGGCAAATGGGGAAGGGAAACTGTCACCGGATATGCCATGCACGAAATGTGGAACGGCATTCGCCAGAAAGAGACCAGCGAAGATGCAAGTAACGTAGTGATACCATTTCATAAGGCACTCCCTGGAAGATGGATGTTGAGTGTGTCACTGGACCGGAAGAGAACGGCGGTGCTAAGTCAATACAACTATAGAACGCGCAAGGTCAATCAGTTAATCCCTTTCCATTGAGGATCTTCCGCTTACACTTTTCAACCCTTGACTCCCGGGTTATGGATTGTTTGGGAGAGGAAAAATAAAGAAGATACGCTCTCTGCCGCCCCGGCGTCAATGCATAAAAAGCAGTTTTCAAGGCCGGCTGTTTATCCAGTTCACTTTGAAATTCTTCGGGCATACTGAATTCGCCGGTCTTCTTGAGTTTTACCTTCAACCCGGCTTTTTCCACCTCAATCGCCTCATGAATGTACGCTCTCAGGGCAATTTCCCTCTCGGCTATTTCTCGGAGGTTTGTGAACCGAATCTGGCGCGCCGCCTGCACATTCTTGGTTTGTTGGATCAGAATTCCCCTGCCATCCTTTAACAGGGCACCCTTGAAAAACAAAAGCGCACAGTATTCTTTAAACACGTGTATTAGGACAATGTTGCCTTCTTCAATCGTGTAACAGGGACAACCCCACTTCAATTCTTCGGTCAGATGGCAGCCAAGAACGATCGTTCTCAGTTTATTCACTTCTCGCTGCCATTTGTCGGCCTTATTGAAGAAGAAGTCGACCTTGGGATTCATACTGCTCTTTGTCATGGCCTGTTATTCCCCGGATTTCTTCGAGTATCGGACGGGCGTCCCTGACAGCGGTGGCAATGTACGTGTCAACGTCGTTTGGTTTTGACATTGCCATCTTTACATCTATTTGACAGAACTGGTCTTCCTATCAGCGGGCCTGAAATACCAGGATACAAAAGTCAGGACCAGCAGCAACACCGCGGGTATGATCGGCCAGAGTACGAGACCCGATGGTTGTTTGCGACGGTTCCTGTGCACGCCGCATACCAGATCGGTTCGGATTGCGTCCAAGAGTCTTATCCCGCCACGATGCGCCTTTTTGAAGTCAGTAATTCTTCCCTGACCGCTTCCGCCAGCAATATCTTTAACATTGATTGATACGGGACGTCCTTCTTGTTCGCCAGGACCTTAATGGATTCGAGAAGTGATTCGGGAAGTCGAATTGAAATAGTTCGGCTGGTTGTCTTCAAATTGGGGAAAGCGGTCAGGCGCAACTTCTTAGCTTCCATGAAATCGAGAGGACTGTGTTCTGCCCAGAAGGCCCTTTCGTCGTTCTCATTTTTGAATTTTGGTAATCTCTTCATTGTACTTGGCCCTCTCTTTCTTATTCATCTCTCTTGTTGAAATGACCCTGATTTTCTTGTTCCGCACCATAAACACTATTGTTAGAAATCGATTTCCGTTTGTTTGCCCAAACCCAAAGTGTCGTTCCTCTCGTTCGGAGTGTTTCGCGTCTACCGTTGTGAGAAAGGGATAATTAAAGAAT
>DASVIU010000558.1:0-5772 GCA_036386275.1 Bacteroidota bacterium
CTGTCGCGGACCTCGTTATCGCTCTTGCCTCTTTTCTGTCTCTTGCCTCATCGGAGCCCCGGCTCTCTGTCCGGGACCTTACGGGGATGTGGCACTTCCGCATGGATCCGCGCGATGCCGGCGTCGGCGAGCGATGGTTCCTGCAGCGACTTGAGGACACTGTTCATCTCCCCGGGTCGATGGCTGAGAACAGAAGAGGGGAACCGGTCACCATTGACACGAAATGGGTCGGGGGGATCGTTGACCGGTCCTGGTTCACCGAAGAGAGATATGCTCCGTACAGAAAGCCGGGCAACATCAAGCTTCCCTTCTGGTTGACTCCCGCCTCCGTGTACCAAGGCGTCGCGTGGTACCAGCGGGATATCGATATCCCTGCCGGGTGGTCCGGCAGCCGGATCGTCCTGTCGCTGGAACGTGCTCACTGGGAAACCCGGGTCTGGATTGACAGCGCGGCGGCCGGCATGAGAAACAGCCTCGCCGTTCCCCACGAGTACGACGTCACGGATTTTATGCTCCCCGGCCGTCACACGATCACGATCCGTGTTGACAACCGCATCAGGGAGATCGATATCGGCCGCAATGCTCACAGCATCACCGATCACACACAGACCGATTGGAATGGCATCGTCGGGCGGATCGAGCTGCGATCGGGATCTCCCGTGTATATTGAAGACCTGAGCGTCTTTCCCGACGCAAGTGCCCGTGTCTTCACGATCGTCGCGCGTCTGCGGAATACCACGGGACGTCCTCAGCGTGGGGAATTGACATTCCGTGCCGTTCTCGCCGGATCGGGGAAAGGGCGTCTGGTCACAACACGGCAGTCCATCCCTGCGGACACGCTCACCGTCATGAACTGGTACCCCGTGGAGGAGGATTCTCTTCTCTGGGATGAATTTCACCCGAACCTGTATGAAATCTCGGTGGGATGGAATGGCGAAGACCCGGTGCTCCAGGATGAACGCCGGGTGATTTCAGGATTACGGGATTTCCGTGTTTCGGGGACAGGATTCACGATCAACGGCCGCCGGCTCTTCCTCCGGGGGACGCTCGATTGGGTCCTCTTTCCCCTGACCGGGTATCCTTCGACGCTGGAGAAGGACTGGGACCATCTTTTTGACGCCGTCAGGGCTTACGGCATGAACCATGTCCGTTTCCACTCGTGGTGTCCTCCCGAAGCCGCATTCTCGTCCGCGGACAGGCACGGACTCTACCTCCAGGTTGAATGCGGTGCCTGGTGCACTGTGGGGGAGGGGGGGGCCGTCGACGGGTGGCTGTACGACGAGAGCAAGAGGATCGTCTTGGCGTTCGGTAACCACCCTTCATTTTGCATGATGGCCTACGGCAACGAGCCGTCCGGCAGGAACATGAACCGGTATCTGGGGGACTTCGTCAGCTACTGGAAGCACCGGGACAGCAGGCGCGTCTATACGGCCGGTGCGGGCTGGCCGGTGATCCCGGAGAGCGACTATCTGAGCATCGACAAGGCCCGGATACAGGTCTGGGGGATGGGACTGACGAGCATCATCAACAGGGATCCCCCCTCGACGCGGTTTGATTTCCGGGACACCGTGAGCAGGTATGACCGTCCGCTTGTCGCGCACGAGACAGGGCAGTGGTGTGCGTATCCTGATTTCCGGGAGATCCCCCGGTACACGGGTGTTCTGCGTGCGGGAAACTACGAGATCGTCAGGGACGATCTGGAATCGAAAAGAATGGGAAATCTCGATTCCCTCTTCGTGCAGGCGTCGGGGAAACTCCAGGTCCTCTGTTATAAGGCGGACATCGAAGCAGCCCTCAGGACTCCCGGGCTTGCGGGGTTCCAGCTCCTGGGACTTCACGATTTCCCCGGGCAGGGGACCGCGCCGGTCGGCGTGCTCAACGTCTTTTCGGAAAGCAAAGGGTACATTCGGCCGGAAGAGTTCAGGGAATTCTGCTCCCCGACGGTCCCCCTGGTGCGGATTGATCGGCTGATATTCCTGAACACGCAGAAGTTCAGCGCTGACCTCGAGGTTGCGCATTTCGGTGATGCGCCGATGCACGCGTGCATGCCTGGGTGGACAGTCACCGGTCCGGGCGGAGTCCTGATCGCCTCCGGGAACTGTCCGCGGCGTGACATTCCCCGGGGGAGCGGAATCCCGCTCGGCCATGCCGGGTTCAGTCTGAAGAATTTTCACGCGCCGGGCGAGTACCTGTTCACGCTGAACGTCGGGTCGTCAAAAAATAGCTGGAGGTTCTGGGTGTATCCCGCGCAGGTGCCGGCCGCCGGCGATTCCGGGCTTCTCGTCACGCAGACGCTGGACCGGCATGCGGCGTCGTTCCTGGAAAAAGGGGGACGTGTCCTTCTGACCCTCCGAAAGGGATCCGTGCGCCCGGGAAGGGGGGGTGATATCGCACTCGGATTCTCCACTATCTTCTGGAACACGGCCTGGACACGCGGCCAGGCCCCGCACACGCTTGGAATACTCTGCGATCCGGACCATCCGGCATTTGCGTCATTCCCGACTTCGTTTCACACTGACTTCCAGTGGTGGGACGCCCTGACGAATGCGCAGGCCATGATCATCGACAGCCTCCCCGGGATAGTGCCGCTCATCCGGGTTATCGACGACTGGAACCGCAACCGTCCGCTCGCACTCGCGTTTGAAGCGCGCGTGGGGAGAGGAACACTCATCGTTTGCAGCATCGATCTCCTGACGGACATGGAAAAACGACCGGAGGCGCGACAACTCCTCTACAGCCTCTCGTCGTACGAGTGCAGCCCCCGGTTCCGCCCCGCGGGGGTGGCGGAGATCGCATCGGTAAGAGCCATTCTCGCCGATCATCATGAGGGGGGCGACAATTGAACCCAACTCCCATCAGGCACCCGCAATGACAATTCCACACAGAACGACAACGCGCAGACTGGTCCCGCTGCTTGCTCTGTCATGTCTTTCGGTGACTTTTTCGGTCCCCTCCCTCAGTCCGGCTCAGACGGACTCCACGTGTCTCGTTCGCCGGTACCGGGAGGGCGAAAAGCTCCTGTACCGTATGATCGCCACCAACCAGGGGAAGGATAGGGTGACGCACTACGAAGCCCAGGCCGCCGGAGAGGTGAGGAAGGACTCTGCCGGCGCCTTTTTCGAAGTGTACACCTGGTCGAACCTGAGGATCAACGATGAACGCGTCACGCTTCCTCCGGCCAGCCTGAAGTTCCGGCAGCGTCTTTCGCTTGCTCCCTCCTACAGGCTTGCGATCCCGGATCTGAGCCGCATCCATCCCGGTCTTGTTGGCCCTGTCGTCGACCTGCTGACATTCTATGCTGACATCCAGCTCGCAATGAGGGAACCGGCCCTGGCACAGCCGGGGGACCACGTCTACGTGAATGACGGCAACCCCAATTCCTGGGCCGACGGAAGCCGCATCGTGACCGGGGAGGATGCCATCGACTTCGACATCACGCTTGCCGATGTGAATCCCACCGATTCGGTCATTACGCTCATCGTCAGACATGTCCCTCCCGCTCGTCCGGCGATCAC
Organism: Bacteroidota bacterium; assembly: GCA_036386275.1. Taxonomy (GTDB): domain Bacteria; phylum Bacteroidota; class Ignavibacteria; order UBA10030; family UBA6906; genus Fen-1273. Next base: position 3,516 of record DASVIU010000558.1, read on the forward strand.
ACTCAAGTCTCCCTGGATGCGCGTGCCTGTGGGTGGATCGCCGAACAACTGGGTGCAGGTCGCACGTCGTGACAGCGGCGGGTTTATCGCCTCCGTGGGAAAAGAGACGTTTACTGGTTCGATCCGGCTGAGCCTTGCCGACGGGAAAGTCCTTACCGCCACGCTCGATAACCAGGTGGATGTGCTGGAGCGCGAGTGCAGGGACTCTTCGCTGACGCTCTGCAGCGATCCGGTCCGTTACCGGATCAGGCGGCGTATAGAAATACACTGACAGAAGTATATCACATGAGACCTGCCGAAAGGAGAAGCATACAAATGTCCAGGACCGGGCTGATCACGCTCTCTGCGCTGCTGGTTTTCCTTTACCTTCCGGAGCGGGCTTCCGGCCAGGGTTCTCATCCTCTCCTGGGGACGTGGGATCTCATACCCGATCAGAGCACCGACATTGATCACTTCGGGACCCTGACCGTCGAATTGAAGCAAACCGGCGACCTGTTGACGATCAGCCAGACCTGGGGGCGCGGGAGGGCATTCCGGGATTCGCTTGCGCTTGTCCCCGGGGCATCCCCCGTGGACCTTGCCGTGCGAAGCTGGGTATTTCCCTCGAATATATTCATGGGCCTCAGAATGCCGCTGAGTGAAAAGCGCCATGTCTCTGCACGATGGGAGGGGGAGAAGCGGCTCAGAGTCGATGAGCGTTTTCTTGTACGCGGCTCTCAGGGGATCGTCCCCGTGACCGCTGTCCATCGGTACGAGCTCTCGGATGGGGACGACATACTCATCTACAGGATGGAGCGCTCAAGCAGGAAGTCCGGCCCGGAAACCAGATATGTGCTGAAGCGGAGAGGAGCCCGCCGGGCTTTTGTCCTCCGGCTGGAAGACGACTGGTCCGTCTCCGGCAAGCTCTCCGTGAACGCGATGATGATCAGCCTTCAGGGCCTTGCGAACAGGACGGCTCCCCTTCTCTACCTGCAGTACCCGGATGATTGGCCGTTCACTTATGTAAACTCTGTCCTCAAATTCTACACAGACAGGCGCTATTACACATTTACAGAGCTGAAGACAGCCGGTGAGGCCCTTCAGGCGCTCGGGAAGTACGCAAAAGGCTATGTTGTCTGGGACACCGAAGTGCGGACTTCCCTGATCGTGTCATTTACCGCGGCGGGACTCGAGGACGCGGTGGTTGTCAGTGACCGGGAGATCCCGCTGGCGGAGAAGGCGGGATTGAAACAGCTTGAGGATTTTCGCGGGAAGTTCACGGGGATGAATGATGCGCAGATCTACGCATGGGCGTTCGCAAAGTACTGGAGCCGGTGCAGCAGGGAATTCATCATCTGGCTGGGGGGCGAACACGGAAAGATAATGAAGCCGGCGGTGGCCGACTGGGGAACGAGCACAAAAGCCTTTTTCAGTGATCTCTCATGCCGCCCCACCGACACTGCGGAGTACGCGCTGGCGCGGAGGCTCCTCTCAGAAATGAAGCCCATGTCGATGGTCATGGGGTGGCACTCATATGCGAAGGACCTCGAAGAGGAGTTCGTGACTTTGACCTCCTCGTTCGGCCTCCGGGTCGAGGGACTGAACACGATTCCGAATCTCAGTTTCAGCGCCCGGATCTCCGTGTCCCCCGGGTTTGTGTTCCGAAATAATCACCACATCGCCGCGGGAGCTCATCCCCCGGTCGGGAAAAAGGTTTACATCGCCTGCATCCAGACGGACGGGATCGGGCTCGGGGCATGGCTGAAGCCCGGACGCGGAGAGATCCCCTACGCGTGGGAAGTCATGATGAACTACACGTGGATGGCCCCGGGGATGGCGGAGTACTTCTATTCGATGGCGACCCCGAACGACTATTTCATCGGCTGCCTCTCCGGGCCGGGATATCTCTATCCGAAGGCTGTGCCCCGGGATAAGCTCCCCCCGCTGATTGCGATGGCACGCGAGCAGATGAAGGCGCTGGACCTGCGGGTTTTCGAGACCATGGACTGGTCCGCGGGCTCTGAATTCGAGGGGAACACGGATCTGCCGGAGGAGGTGATCGACAGGTACTACGGCGGGATGCCGGAGGCGATCGGGTTCGTGAACGGCTACGGTCCGGGTTATACCTTTACCTCAAAGAAGGGGCGGGCGTTTGTGTCGTACGACTACTACCTCTCACCTGTGCGCCCGGAAGCCGAGGCGGTCGCCGACCTGCAGGAGCTTGCCTCCATCAACGCAAAGCGCCCCTACTTCCTTCTCGTGCATGTGAGGGAATGGA
>DASVIU010000559.1:0-4463 GCA_036386275.1 Bacteroidota bacterium
TCGGCCGTCGAACTCCTCGCCGTGAACACCGAAGTCGCGTACCTTGCCTTCCTGCAGGCCCGCCGCGTCGTGACCGTCGATGAGGAAGCTCTTGCCACGACATCGCGCCATCTCGTCCAGGCGAGAGCGTTTTACATTACAGGGAGGCGACCGCAGCTCGACGTCACGAAAGCGGAGGTGGATTCGTTGAACGCAGAAGTGAACCTGATACAGGCCCGGAACGCCTACCGGGTCGCCAAGCTTCAACTCGAGAACGCGATGGGAGTCCACCCTGCAGCCGAATACGCGGTCGTGGATTCGTTCCCTGTTCCCGCGACCTCCGCTTCCCTCCAGGAGGCGAGGACAACAGCTCTCCGGACCCGCCCCGAGCTCGTTGCCGCCCAGGCAAGGGTCGAAGCCGGCCGGGAAGGGATCGCGGCGGCATGGGGACAGCACCTTCCGACGATCGCTGCGTTCGGGGGCTATACCTGGAGTGCATTCAATTTCCCTCTGTTCAGCCACTGGAATGCGGGGCTGTCGTTCACGCTTCCGATATTCCAGGGTTTTGCTCTCGATGCGGGAGTCGAGCTGGCCAGGGCGAACAGGGACATCGCGCAGTCGAATCTCGACGTGCTCACCGAGGGGGTGATGCTTGAGGTGGAACAGCAATGGCTCGCCGTCCGGGCGGCGGCCGAGCGGGCGGTCGCCACCGCGAAGCTTGTTCAGGAATCGGGGGAAAACCTGAACCTCGTCGAACGGCAGTACGCCGCGGGGGTGGCAACGTCGCTGGACGAATCGGACGCCCGGCTCACTCTCTCCAATTCGGAGATCACCGACATACAGGCGCAGTACGACTACCGGACGGCCCTCATCCGGCTCAGGCGGGCAATGGGACTGAGCGTGATACCCGGACCCGCGACACGGTAGCGCCGGGGAACACCCAGATTCCTCTCCACAGCCGGGGGAGCCCCTTTTTCTCCCCCTCCTCCCTTCCGCAACAAACTGCTCCTTAAACCGTCATTAATAGTTGTCAACCGATCCCCCCGGAGCGTTGTCTAATTGACAGAACGACCCCCACAGCAAGGTCATGACATGCCCGCTGCCGACGAGCAGCAACTCATCTCCCGGGCACGCGAGGGGAGCCAGGAGGCTTTCCGGGTTCTGGTGGAACGTCACATGAAGCACGCGTATAACGTCGCGTTCGGATTTGTCGGAAACCACGAAGACGCCGCAGAGGTGGCGCAGGAAGCCTTTTTCCGCGCGCACCGGGCACTCTCCTCATTCAGGGAGGAGGCCGGGTTCGGCACATGGCTCCACCGGATTGTCATGAACCTGGCGATGAACCAGGCAAAGAGGAACCGGTCACGGGCCGACAGAGAAGTACACACCGGCCACCCCGATGCCCGGGGTGCTGCCACAGAGCCGGAGAAAGCACAGGGGGAGGATCTGCGGGAACACATCGAGAGAGCCCTCCACGAGCTCCCGACGCTTCAGAGAGCGGTTGTCATACTTCGTCACATCGACGGGCTTTCGACGAAGCAGGTGAGCCGGATCCTGCAGTGCTCGGAAGGGACGGTGAAGACGCACCTGTTCAGAGGGCTCAAGAAAATGAGGGAGAAGCTGGCCTATATTCAAGAGGAGTGGCGTGAGCGCGCACGTACGTGACATCCTGTTTGACTACCTGTCAGGGGAACTCCCGGGGGAAGAGACCGCATCACTCGAAGAGCATCTCGCGCACTGTGCGGCATGCAGGGAGGATCTCCGCATACTCCGGGGAGCGATCGATATCCTCCCCGGAGGGGGGAAGTTGCCGAGCGAGGAACTGGACGAACAATTCTGGACGTCGTTTCCGGCGCGCGTGGAAGAACGGATCAGAACCGGCAAGAAAACCCGAACGTCGCTCCTTGCAGATGCCGCCGACCGGATCACGTCGTTCATTCACTTCAACGGGACACCTCTCGTTGCGGGGAGCGGGGCGCTGGCACTGATCGCGCTCGCGTTGCTTCTGTTCCGGCCCGCGCCACGGCCGGACCAGCCCGCCGACGCGGAAACATACGCCCCTGCCCCCAACACAACGGAGCAGGACGACGTGAAGCTCCACAATTATCTGAAGCAATCCCGGGTCCTCCTGATCGGCGTTTCCAACCTCAGAACCAGCGGGGAAACCCCCATCGACCTGAGCGTGGAGCGGCGAGAGTCGCGCAAACTCGTCCATGAGGCAAGAGACCTGAACAGACATGCGCTGGACGCGAGGTCGGCGAAGCTTGTCGGCGACCTGGAAAAAATACTCATCGAACTCGCCAACTCGGGCGAGGGGCACGATGTCCCGGACGTCGAGATCATACGCTCCGGGATCCGGCACAACAACCTCCTCTTCAAGATTCGCATGACCGAATCAGCTCTCGATGCGGCGACATATGAAAGGAACACACAATGAAGACCACCGTACGCGCCCTGGCAGCGGCACTCGCCTCCCTCCTCCCCTTTTCGGCGGGACACGCGCAACCCGCCCCCCCGGGGGGGGAAGACCGGTTCGCCCCGAAGGGGGATTACCATATGAGGATTGCACCGGGCCGGGAAGGGGCGAGGACGTTCGCATGGAGAATGCCGGCATCACGCGAGGACGATAAGTCCGACACCGGCTACGCCCTGTACAAGGAGGGATATGCGCTGGTACTCGAGGAGAAGTACGCAGAGGCGAGAAAGAAATTCGAAGAACTCATTTCAAAATACCCCACGAGTTCATATACTGATGACGCCCGGTACTGGATCGCGTACAGTCTCAGGAGTTCCGACAGGGAGAAGGCGATCGAGGATTACCGGAAATTCATCAGGGAACACCCGAAAAGCACGTACTATGATGACGCCGTCGCGGACCTGAATGCGCTCCAGGTCGAGATGCCGGAAATGCCCCGGGGAGCAATCGCGCCGATCCCCCCCGGCCTCCCCCGGCGCCCGACCGCCGTCGCCATCGGGCCGAATACCGAGAACCTGCTTCGCCAGTTGAAGCGCGAGATGCGGCATATGTCGAGGATCGGAATCGCGCGTTCATCGCCTGCGCCTTTTGCCAGATGGGGGAAAGAAGAAAAACTCGACGACGCAACGCGGCTGAAAATGGACGCCCTGTACGCCCTCGGGGAGACAAAGGAGGACGACAGATCATTTTCAACGCTGAAGGATGTCGCGCTCGACGTGCGCCAGGTTCGCCCCCTTCGCGAAGCGGCGATGGATGCGCTGTCGGGTTTCACCAAGCATGACGCCCTTTCCGTCTTCGTGGAGATCGCACAGAAGGACACCAGCGCCGACCTCCAGGGCTTTGCCATTGATTACATCGGCGAACATGGAACGGACAAGAATCAGCGCGTCACCGTCCTCGAGGATCTGTTCCGGTCACTTCCGAAGTCCCGCGCCGACCAGCGGAAGACGATCGTGTATACGATCGCGGACGTCGGGAACGACAGGTCGGTCGATTTTCTGAAGAGAGTGGCGCTTGCCGACGAGGATTACGATCTCCGGAGGGACGCGGTCTATTACCTCGGGAGCATCGGCGGCGAGAACGCGCGGTCCGCGTTGTATGAAATACTGAAGGGGCACTAACAGGACAGGCTATCAACTCACGAGGAGGAACCGATGAACGGAAGAGTCGTTGCTGCAGCGATCCTTATCTCACTCTGCGCCGCGGGGAATACGTCCGCCGCACAGGGAAAAAGTGAGGAGAAACGGGAAACGGGGAATGGAAAGCACGGGTGGCTCGGCGTCGCGATCCAGGACGTCACCCCCCGGCTCGCACGGGAGAAGGAGCTCCATGTGAAATCAGGAGCCCTCGTAAACAACGTCACCGAAGAGAGTCCTGCCGACAAGGCGGGAATCAGAGAGGATGACGTCATTGTGGAATTCAACGGGAAGAGCGTCGAGGAGTCGGATGACCTCCAATCGGCGGTCCGTTCAGCGCTCCCCGGCGATAAGACGAGCGTCACATTCTACCGGGGACAGGAGAAGAAGAGCCTCGAGGTCACACTGGGGAAAACCCCGCGAAGAAATTTCGCATTTTCATTTCATGGCCCCGGGAACATCCGTGTCCCCCGGATACCGCGGATCCACATGTTCCGTTCGGAGGGAATGCTGGGACTGACACTCAGCGACCTGAACCGGCAGCTCGGCGAGTACTTCGGAGCGCCGAACGGGAGGGGAGTGCTCGTGCAGGAGGTCGAACGGAAGAGCGCGGGTGAGAAGGCAGGGTTCAGGGCGGGAGACGTCATAGTCAAAGCAGGCAAGGAGGATGTGGAGAACGCCGGAGACATCACAGAGACCCTTGACGGAGTGAAAAAGGGGGACAAGGTGGAGTTCGGCATACTCCGGAAAGGGGAACAGAAGACGATCACCGTTGAATCAGATGGGCCGGAGGTGGAGGGAATGAACGGTTTCCGGTCTTTCGAATTCCAAAACAATGCAACCGGGTTCGAAAGGAATGCGCTGAAAAGGGA
>DASVIU010000560.1:0-3335 GCA_036386275.1 Bacteroidota bacterium
GTGAGAGTGACGACGAGGTCCACGACAGCAATGCGGTGAATCATGGCAGGGTCAGACGTGCGTGCGGGGCGCGTCGAACAGCCTGATCGTCTCGTCGTTCAGGAGCACCCAGATGCTGTAGCCGCCGAGAATGGTCCCCAGGGGGACCCTGAGGAGATTGAAGAACGAGATCACGAGCATCAGCACTCTTCCCCACCGTCTTCTCCCGAGCACCCCGGCCGCGGCGACGATCCCGACGACGGAAACGACGAACATCAGCAGTGCAATGACGAGCAGGACGACCGGTACGATATCAATGATCTCGTATGGAACGTCATGGATGTCAATGGAGCCCAGGCGGAGGATCATGTCGAAGAAACGCCTGAACCCTGCGGCGATGACGAAGAGGAAGAGCGAGACGAGTATGAGCAGCGAGCGGTAGGCGATGTTCAGAATTCCGACCAGCTGTATGTGCTTTTCCATGAGGATTTCTCCTTCCAATGCGCGGTAATATTACCGCCATATTTCTTGATTGTCAACTGACCTATGAGGGTGCGGCTTTCCTCCGGTACAGGGGGAGATCAAACTCCCTTGCAACAGAGGCGGCAAGTGTGTCTCCCGCGCCGCTGAAACTCCAGTAGAAGAGTGACCTGAGAGGGTGATCATGACGGATCGCACTGATCGCGCGGGAGGTGAGGCGCCGGGCGAGCCCTTTTCCCCTGTGCTCGGGAAGGACGAGCGCCGAACAGAGGTAGAGTGCGTCATACACCCCCCCGGGGAGAGTCCTGTCCAGCAATTCCCGTTCGTTGATCTCCCCCCGAATGAACGCTTCCATCAGGGCATGCGTGGTCGGAATGACGAGAATCCATGCAATCGGCCCGTTTTCGTCATTTTCCTCCGACATGGTGGCGGGATGGATCTCACTCAGCCTTGCTCTCGATTCTCCGTCCATCGAAAGCTGGTCCGGGTCGTTCTTCATGTCGAAGAACTCCTCTGCAAGCCTGATCATCCGCCCGAGGTTATCTACATCCAAAGGACTAGATCGAAATAGTGGGAGATTTCTGTTGTATGGTACGGAATTATTCGCTATTTAGTACATGAGCGCTTGGACTCGCCAGGGAGTGCTTTGCCCCGCGGCGACATGTTCTTTCAAGCCGAACCGTGCGAAGCGTTATTCAGAGAGGTACCTCACAATGAAGAAGCTTCGCATCGGCGTCATTGACCTTGTTGCCCCCCGTCCCGGCGGTTCCCTCTGGTCGCGGCTGATGAACGCGAGTTTCGCCAGCGTCATGCCGCAGGCCATCTCCGTCTGGTGTGAGGAACAGGGTCACCACGTCACATACGTCTGCTACACCGGATCCGAAGATCTGGCCACCTGCCTTCCCGGCAATATCGACCTTGCGTTCATTGGCGCATTCACCGAGGCGTCACACCTCGCCTACGCGCTCAGCACCTACCTCCGCTCGCGGGGAGCGGTCACAGCACTCGGGGGACCGCATGCCCGGTGCTTCCCGCAGGACGCACAACGGTATTTCGATTACGTATTCGGATTCACCGACAGGGCCGTGGTGAACGGAGTCCTCGAGGATTGCTCGCAACACCGTCCGCTCGGGGTCCGTGTCTCCGCGGCCGGTCAGCCGCCGAATCTCCCGGGAGTGCAGGAGCGCTGGAAGTTCATTGACAACACGCTCCGCAAAGCCCCCATTATCAAAATCGTCCCGGTCATCGGCAGCCTTGGGTGCCCCTACCACTGCTCGTTCTGCATCGATTCAACCGTGCCGTACCAGCAACTGTCATTCGATCTCCTGAAGAGCGACCTCACGTTCCTCCGGGGAAAATTCCGGAGGCCGCTCGTGGGATGGCACGATCCGAATTTCGGCGTGCAGTTCAATGAGACGATGGATGCGATCGAAGAGGCGGTCCCCCCGGGGAGCATCGACTTCGTCGCGGAGAGCAGCCTTTCGCTTCTGACGGAGCCTCACCTCAAGAGGATGCAACGGAACAGCTTCAAGATGCTGCTCCCGGGAATCGAGTCCTGGTTCGCCCTGGGTGAGAAATCACGGACGATGCGGATAACCGGAATGCAGAAGGTCCGGGAGGTTTCCGAGCACGTAAACACGCTGCTCCGCTACGTGCCGCTCCTCCAGACGAACTTTGTCCTCGGCCTCGACTCAGACGAAGGGGAAGAGCCGTTCGAGCTGACCAAGCGGTTCGTTGACATGGCGCCCGGCGCGTTCCCGGGGTATTCCCTTCTGACCGCGTTTGGGCAGGCCGCCCCGCTCAACCTGGAATACCAGCGCGAGGGACGCCTGATCCCGTTCCCGTTTCATTTCCTGAACAACAACTCTGCGATGAATCTGAAGCCGAAGAACTACTCCTGGACTGCGTTCTATGACAAGGTGATCAGCCTGACGGAGTACACGCACTCGCCCCGTGCCATCGTCCGGCGGGCCGCTGCGACACGCGGGCTCACACCCCGGTGGCTCAACTTTCTCCGTGCAGTGTCGTCGGAGGGGTACGGGCGGATACGGTATTTCAAGGAAATCCGGAGGAGGCTCGATACGGACATGCATCTCCGGGACTTCTTCGAACAGAGGACGACGGTGGTTCCCCGATTCTACATCGACCGGATACAGAGCGAGCTCGGCCCCATGTGGCAGTGGCTCCCTGCGGGTGGCACAGAGCACGACCCCTACGCATACCTAAAGGAGGAAGAGGAGAAACAACGACCGGAGCCGTCAGTGGTCCAGCCGTTGCACGTGGCCGCGATGTAGATCACCTTCACCGTCCTGGATGATGCGCAGGATGAACTTCTGGGATTTCCGCCGGACAATCACGATCCGGTGAGCCTTCAACGTACTCTTTTCCATCTTCTCCGCCCCCGGCGCCGACCCGGATCTGAGCCGCGAATTCCTTGCCGAGGATCGTCCGGTAGATGAACTCTTCCTGCCGGGGGGAACCGCACCCGGAGCACACCTCGTTCCTCATCAAGCTCATAAACCCGCAATAGCGGCATATCCACACTTTGAGGGGGCGGTTCGCCTCCCTGATCCGCTCCGCCTTCGCCTTCTCAATCGCCTTCCTGCGGCTTCGCTCGACAAGGAGAATGATGCACATGGCTGCCGCGACGAGCAGAAGAGAGACGACCATGTATGAAAAAATGCTCATTCGCGAGTTCACTCCTTCGACTGTCTCATTCTACGGAACACGCGAATAATTCGCCGTGATGCCAGTCAATCGTCGTGCCCAATCAATGTGATTCAGATCAAATCATGAAAGTCACAGGACAATTACCGAATTCCATGCGAATTGAGTGATTTTGGATCGTAGGGTCAGGGGGGGGCGTGTTTCGTTCC
>DASVIU010000561.1:0-5907 GCA_036386275.1 Bacteroidota bacterium
CCTTTCTCCGGGAACATGGTCGTTGTGTGTTCGCATTCGGTCTGTTCATTCTGGCAGCCACTCTCCTCCCTTGTCGATGTTGTCCCGTGTGTACACTCTGGATGGAAGCGTGATCTCCCGGGGGACGGTCTTGCCGTTAAGTATCGATAGCGCCGTTTCGATTGCCTCCGCGCCGCCGGTCGGGTATTCAAAACACGCCGAGAGGATCCCCTGTTTGACGTACATCTGTCCTTCCTGAGGAAGCCCGTCGATCCCGACGAATTTCATGGCATCGGCTTTGCCCGCCGCCTTTGCCGCCAGGTAGGCGCCGTGAGCGGCAGGGTCGTTGTGGCCGTACACAAGATCGATCGAGGGGAACCGGGCGAGCGCCGATTCCATTTCCTTCCTCGCGTTCGGCTCCAGCCACTTCATGTCCGCTTCGAACACCACTTCGATCTGTGTCCCCTTGATCCCTTCCCGGAAGCCCGAGTTCCGGTCCTGTCCCGGGATCGAAGTCATGAGGCCTTTGAGCTCGACGACTTTTCCCTTTCCCCCGAGCAGCTTCGCGATCCAGTGTCCGGCGGCTCTCCCGATCTTCCTGTTGTCGGCGCCGATGAAGCAGGTGTACTTGTCCCCGAGCACCTTTCGGTCGAGGACGATCACGGGTATCCCTTTGCCGTATGCGTCGGCGACAGGGCGGGTAAGCGGCGCCGCCTCTTTCGGGGAGATGATGATGAGGTTCACGCCCGCCCGGACGAATTCCTCGAGGTGGGCGACCTGGCGGAGGTTGTCATTCTGGGCATCCTTGTACGTAACGGAGATCTCCGGGTGTCGCTCGGCGGCTTTCTTTATATCCGCGTTCATCTGGACCCGCCACGGTTCCCCCAGGTTGCACTGGCTCATCCCAATCGTCCATCTGGGCGTCTGTCCCGGGGCGGGCGCGGCCGTCACGAAGAGCGCAAGTGCCGCGAAGGCAAACATGACTCTTGTTGTCATTTGTACTCCTTTGATGTTCTCTTGTGCGTTTACCGGTTCTTCTGAAACAGCACAGCCGCCACGATGATCGCCCCGGTCAGCATCAGCCTCGTCTCTTCCCCGACCGCGTTGATACTGAGGATCTTTTCCAGGTACCCGATGATCAGTATGCCGAGCGCGGTGAGCCACACTGTCCCCTCTCCTCCCCGGAGGCTCGTCCCCCCGATCACCACCATGGCAATTGCCGAAAGCTCGTACGTGCTTCCCGCTTCCGGGTCCCCCTGTAGCTCCTGCGACGCCTGACAGATCCCCGCGACGCCGCAGAGGATCCCGCTGATGGCATAGGCAAGGACCGTCGTCCCCCGAACCGGGATCCCGGCGTACCGCGCAGCTTCTTCGTTTCCGCCCAGAGCGTACATGTGCCTCCCCCACCGGATGCGCGAGAGGAACAGGCCGCAGAGGAGGAGCGAGGCCGCAAGGACAAGCGTGACGACGGCGACGTGTCCCCCCGCGATGCGCGCGCTGAGCATATCAAAAACCGGGGGGACGGGGACATACTGGTACGTCCCGTCGGACATCTGCACCGCGGTGGAAATCTTCTGCCCCCCCGACACCCACTTCGCAAGTCCCCGGGCGAAGACCATCATCGCGAGCGTGGAGATGAACGGTTGTATCCGGAACCTGCCGGTGAGGAACCCCGAAATGGCTCCGCAGGAAAGGCCGGCGAAGAGCGTCGCACCCGCGGCAATGAACGGGTTCCACCCCGCATGTATCGTGAGGAGCGAGAAGAGGACGGCGGAGAGACCGAGGATGCTCCCGACGGAAAGATCGATCCCTCCCGAGATGATCACGACGGTCATCCCGCAGGCGAGTATGCCGATCACTGAAACCTGGCGCAGCATGTCACGGTGCGTCCCCCAAGAGAAGAACGCCCCGTCGGCATTGAAAACGATGCCGAGCGCGAACACCATCACAAGCGAGAGGCATGCGCGCGCGGCGGGGGAGCGGAACGTGCTCCGGAGCATGTTCACCGCGTTTTTCCGCAGAAGCTGACCTTCAGCCCGAGTTCTTTCATCGCGGCGGCACGTATGAACATCGCTTTCCGCGCCGTCCCCCTGTCGGGCGCATAGACGACGTGTATGTGGTTCGATTTGTGCCGGGCCATCATCTGGTCCCTGCTTATGCCGTCCAACACCGCGTGCATGACCGGCCACTGGGGGGTGGTCAGCCTCCACCGCTCCTCCGTTTCCGGATCCGGAAGAGAGACCGCCTCCGCAAGCCCCGTATCATAGTTGAGGGCTCCGCCGGCGACGAACACGCGGCTCCATACGACGTGTCCCGGCCTGCTCACTCCCTTGATGGAACTCCCCCCCAGCCGGAAGTACATCGGAGGCTGGCGTTCCCCCACGGCACTCCGGTAGCCGTTGGCAAAATGTGCCGGGGGGACGGCCCCCGATATCTCGAAGAGCCACACGAACCTGTCAGTGCCGTTGACGTTGAACTGCCGCCCCCAGCGGATGTCATGAAGCGTGTTCTCCGGGGGGAGACCCAGCGACCTCCAGAGCCTGTAGGTGACGAGCGCGTCGAGCCCCGCGCACTCATCCACTTCGTTGAAATGGGGGACCGCCTCTCCTTTGAAAAGCTCCCCCCCTCCGGCGTCATCGAACACAGGGGGGCGTTCGACGTTGTTAAGCATCCCCTCCACGAGGTCCGAGGCGGGAGTGAGATCTTTTAATCCCTGCTGGTACTGGATCCCGATTGCATCGCAGCCGAAATCGTGCGCCAGCCTGACGGCGGCGATGTACATGCGGCACTGCTGCAGCACCTGGTTCTCGGTCAGATCGGTCTCTTCGTGTCTTCCGAAGCGGAATGTCATCCCGCGTTCCTTCAGCCACTGGTATATCCCCTGCGCTTCGTGGTCTTTCACCGTCAGCATCCTGGCGTACAGCGTCGACTGGCTGAGCCGCTCCTTGAACACGCCTGTCGCGTGGAGCAGCTCATCGGGGATGATCGCGTTGTACATCCCCATGCACCCCTCGTCGAATATCCCCATAATGGCTTTGTTCTGTCTGAACGAACGGGCGAATTCTGTTCCTGCCTTCCCGGCTGCCGCCGGGACACGTGCGGCGCTGTACGGGGTCACATGCGACGTGTCGTGCGTGAGCGCGCCGGTCTTCATCCACTTTTTCAGGCCGCCGGTCGCAAATGCATCTGTGAAGTCTTCGCTCCAGAGCGTGCTGTAACGGACCCCCGCCTTCGTCAGGCAGCCGTTGAGGTTCAGCATCCCGACGAGTCCGGGCCACGTGCCGCTCCAGTTTGCGACCGTCAGGATCGGTCCCTGGTGCGTGATGAGACCGGCAAGGACATGATGGCTGTATTGCCAGACGGCTTCGGCGACTATGAGCGGAGCGCGGGGAGGAATTGTGCGGAACACCTCCATCCCGTAGTGCTGGCTGTCGATGAATCCGTGCTGTTTTGCCGTGTCGAACGGATGCGCCCTCTTGACGGAACCGCCGAGGCCTTCAATGGCGCGCGCGAGTTGCTGTTCCATGGCGGATTGTGCCGCTTCGCAGTTCCGGTTGGCGGAGAGGCGGAGGTCGCCGCTGGCGATGAGGTAGATGGGTTGCATGGCTTTCCTCGCAGGTATGGTTGTCGTGAATGTCAGCAAATACGGAAGAACAGTCAACTGGTGCGCGGGGCCTCTCTCAGCCGGGCTCTCCGGCGATCCTCCCGTGCGCCATGGCACTGAGCGCCCCTGCATCGGTGCCGGGAGCCCATGGGGGGGAGATTGGTTTCAGGACACGAATGCATATCGCCTGCTTCCCGCGCAGTATGAATCCCTTTTTGGGGAGCGCAGCGGCGGTACCGTCGATCACGATCGGGAGTATCGGACGGCCCGTTCTGAGGGCGAGCTCGAAAGCGCCCGCTTTGAACCCCCCCAGCACTCCTCCGGGCGAACGGGTCCCCTCGGGAAATATCATGACGGAACTCCCCGCCTCCAGAGCCGCTTCCGCGCCGCGCATCATGCTCAGATTTCCCCTGAGGCGCCCCCGTTCAATCCTTATATAACGGTTCAGCGTCATGTTCCAGCCGACGAAGGGGATCCGGAAATTCTCGGCTTTGGAGACCCACTTGAAGTGCACGAAGAGCCGGAACAACACCAGTATGTCGACAAGCGACTGGTGGTTGCACACCATGACGTATGTGGCATTCCGGTCCATATGGTCCTTCCCGTCGATCCGGACGCTCCAGAGCGGGTTGCACCATGTATAGAGTGAGGCCCAGAAGCAGGAAAACAAATGGAGGAATGCGAGCCGCCTGTCGAAAGGGGAGGTCACTCCCCGTATGAGGAGGGCGACCGGGAATAAAAGAACCGATGTGACAAGCATGAACGCCCAGAACAGGAGTGAGCCGGCGAGAGCCATGGGCGTGTGATCACTCCGCCGCAGCCGGGTGATGAGTCCGGCTGAGCGTGAGGAATTCTTCGCACATCGCGGCAAGCGCCTCCGGCGTGTGCCCTGCCCCTGCAGGATCGGTGTACCACCGGGGGATGAATCCTCCCATGGGGCGGCCGAGATGCCGCGCCATCGCCCGGCAGTAGGCCCGGATCTCGTCTGCCCCTCCGGTCACCATCGTCTTCTGTATGTCAACGGGGGAGAAGAATGTCAGCCGCCCACCGAACCGCATTCCGAGAAGTTCCAGCCCCATGTTTTCCTGCTGGTCCATATGGATGGCGTCGAGGCCTATGTCAATCAGGTCGTCGAGTATATCGACGATGTAGCCGCAGCTATGCAGGAACATGAACATGCCGGCGACATGCACCGCGCTGAAAAGGCGTTCGTACAATGGCTTCCAGATTTTCCGCCATGCGCCCGGAGAGATCATAAGCGTGTTCTGCAGTCCCCAGTCGTCGGGGATGAGATACCCGTCCGCGCCCTCCCCGGCAAACCTTTCCACCGCGTAAAGGTTCATGTCAAGGAGGAGAGAGATGAGCTTCGTCAGCTCCTCCGGAGATTCGTGAATGTCGATCCAGGTTGCGTCCAGCCCCCTGAGGAAATGAATCCGCTCATACAGGGAGATGCCTTTCGCCAGGATGAATTTGTCGCCGGCCCGGGACCGCATCCCGGTGACGTTTCTCCATCGGCGTTCGTCCCGGACGTCGGGGACCCGGAGCGACGCGAAATCGTCCCAGCTCTTCAGCGGCACCTCCTTCACCTGTCCGAGCTGCATGCCTCCGATGTTCGCCCAGACCGCTCCCCATTCGTCCGTGCCGCTTGCGGGGCGCGAGTCCGGCGAGGGGTCCATTTCGATGGTGTAGAAATCGGTCCCGTACGGGTCGGGAAGATCGTACGGCAGGCGGTCGGCCCCCTGGAAAAGGAGGGTCCGTTTCACACGCTCACGGCTTGTCATAGTGGAGTCCCAGTGTGACGATCTCCCTGGCTGTCGCCGTCCCTGTTTCTCTTATTTTTAGTACCGTCACCGCCGCGGCCAGGTTTCCCATCTCGCCGGCTTCCTCGAGTGTTCCCCCTGCTGCGAGCGATGTGGTAATGGCGGAAACTGTTGCATCCCCCGCTCCGACCGGGTCGATCGGCCCCTTCAGCGGGACCGCGGGGATGTCGCTGTACCCCGTCCCGTCAAACACAAGTATCCCTTCCGCTCCCCGCGTCACGAACACCGGCTTCCCGCATCGTGTGCCGATGGTCCGTGCGTGCGAACGGAGTGCGGCGGGGGAGGTATCCGGGGAGCCCTCTCCCGGCGTTGCCGTCAGGCGCGATGCCTCTGCGGCATTCAGTTTACATATCATCCCCGTGAACGAAGTGCTCATGGTGCGCGCATCCAGTACAAATGTGACGCCGGGATGTTCCCGCGCCATCCCGTTGAGTGCGCGGATCATGGCCTCCGTATGGACGCCGCGGGCCAGTTGTTGGTTCACGATGAGCGCATCAAGCCCGG
>DASVIU010000562.1:0-1775 GCA_036386275.1 Bacteroidota bacterium
ACGCGGTCTACAAGATGCCCTGGCACGTCCTCGTCAAGTGGCGCATCAACGTCCCCGCCGGCTTCGAAGGGGGGACGAGCATCTACATCAACCCGCTCACCCCCATCGAGCTGCGCGACCGGCTCGTGCCCCGCCTCTACAAGCTCCGTGATGAGCACCGGATCGCAGGGATACGCATCGCGGAAGAGTGCCGTGTCGATCCGAACCCCCTGAAGTACTACCTCAAGTAATGATCTCCGCGGTCAACCTTCTCCTGGAATTCGG
Organism: Bacteroidota bacterium; assembly: GCA_036386275.1. Lineage (GTDB taxonomy): Bacteria > Bacteroidota > Ignavibacteria > UBA10030 > UBA6906 > Fen-1273. Next base: position 265 of record DASVIU010000562.1, read on the forward strand.
CGAAAGGGCTCTCTTCAATGAGATCTCGTTCCGCGTCGGCCCTCACGACAGGATCGGGCTCGTCGGTTCCAACGGTACGGGAAAATCCACGCTTCTCCGGATACTGGTGGGGGAGATGACCGCGGACAAGGGAGAGATCGCGAAGGCGAAATATGTGAGCGTCGGGTATCTCCCGCAGGAGGGGATGTCTGCCGCAGGGCGGACGCTCTACGGCGAGGTCGAATCCGTCTTTGCTGAGGTCCTTGGTACCCAGGCGGCGCTCGACGAGATCCACAGGCGCATGGGGGAAATAGACCATGAATCGGATGAGTTTGCGGAGCTCCTCGAAGTATACGGCGAGCTCCAGCACCGTCTGGAATCCTCCGACGCATTCCGCATCAAAACCGGCATCGAAAAAGTCCTTGTCGGTCTCGGGTTCCGGGAATCCGATTTCGCCCGGCAGACAGACGAGTTCAGCGGCGGGTGGCAGATGCGCATTGCGCTGGCGAAGCTCCTGCTGGCGCAGCCGTCCCTCCTTCTTCTGGACGAACCCACCAACCATCTCGATCTCGACTCCCTCCGCTGGCTCGAGGACTACCTCCGTTCCTACGAGGGGGCGGTCATCATCGTATCGCACGACCGCCGCTTCCTTGACAACATGACCGGGAAGACATACGAGCTGAGCATGGTGACGCTCACGGAATATGCGGGGAATTTCACGTACTACGTCACGGAAAAAGCCGTGCGGAGAGCGCAGCAGATCGCGGCGCAAAGGAACCAGCAGCAGCAGATCAAGCAGACGGAGCAGTTCATCGAGCGCTTCCGCTACAAGGCCACCAAGGCACGCCAGGTGCAGAGCCGGATCAAACAGCTCGAGAAACTCGATCTGATCGAGATCGAAGACGAAGAGGGGGGGATCCACTTTGCCTTCCCTCCGGCCCCGCAGTCCGGGCGCGTGGTCATGGAGCTGAAAGGGATCAGGAAGAGCTACGGCGGTCTGAAAGTATTCAACGGGATCAGCTTCGACATCGACCGCGGCGACCGGATCGCGTTTGTCGGTGTCAACGGCGCGGGGAAGTCCACACTCGCGCGCATACTGGCGGGAATCGAGCCGTTCGATGCGGGAGAGCGGGTTGTCGGCCACAACGTGACGATCTCCTATTTCGCCCAGCACCAGGCCGAAGAGCTGAATCCGGCGTACGACGTTCTCCAGACAGTCGAGGAGGTCGCGACGGGGGACATCCGGCGCCGGCTCCGCACGCTTCTCGGCTGTTTCCTTTTCAGCGGGGACGACGTCTTCAAGAAGGTGCGTGTCCTTTCCGGCGGGGAAAAGAGCCGGCTCGCCCTCGCAAAGATGCTCCTCCATCCAAGCAATCTTATCGTCATGGATGAGCCGACGAACCATCTTGACATGCGCTCCAAGGGCGTACTGCAGGAAGCGCTCGCCGGATACGAGGGGAGCTTCGTCATCGTCTCGCACGACAGGGATTTCCTCGACCCGATCGTCACAAAGGTGGTCGACTTCCGGCATG
>DASVIU010000563.1:0-10288 GCA_036386275.1 Bacteroidota bacterium
GTCCAGAACTTCGTTCCTGCCTCCGGGATGTACCTGACCGACGACGGGAAGACGAGCCATTTCGTCTTCGATGAGACCATACATGCCCTGTACGCGACGTACGAGCATTCCTTCGGAGCGTTCCGGCTTCTCGGGGGGCTCAGGACCGAGAATGCCTGGACAAAGGCGAACCTGGTTACGGTGGATTCCGTGCTCACCAGCAGCTATTTCAACCTGTACCCGACGCTTCACCTCCTCTACAGGTTCAGCGAATCCGCCGAGCTCCAGCTGAATTACAGCCGGAGGGTCCACCGTCCGGAAAGCGATGACATGAACCCCTTTCCGGAATACCGGGACCCCAGAAATATCTCCTCGGGGAACCCGTCGCTCAAGCCGGAGTACATCCACTCCGTCGAGTTTGGCTGCAAGCTCCAGAATGAGCTGTTCTCTTTCATGCCGAGCCTCTATTACAGGTATACTTCGAACAGATTCACCACGGTCACGCAGGCACTCAACGATTCCACGCTCCTGACGACGAGGATGAACCTGTCGAATGATCAATCGGCGGGACTGGAGGTAATCACCTCTGTCGACGTAGCAAACGTGTTCTCTTCTCACGCGAGCGTGAATATTTTCTATGACCAGATCGACGCCTCCAACCTGGGTTACGGGACACACAAGTCGGTCGTGACATGGAGCGGCGCCCTCACGTTCAGCGTACACATTGCGAAGTGGACGATGGTGCAGGCAAACGGTGTCTTCAATTCGTACAGGCTGACACCGCAGGGGGAATTCCAACCGAGCTTTGTGATCAACGCGGGGGGAAGGCAGGACCTTTTCGACAACAGGCTTTCTCTGACCATTACGGTGGCCGACATTTTCCACACGCTGAAGAGAGAGCTTGAGCTCACGACGCCGGTCATGAACCAGACCGTCATCAATAAGCGCGATTCGGGGATTATTTACGTCGGGCTGACATACAATTTCGGGACGCAGACGAAAAAGTCGCAAGAGGACCAGCTCCGCTACGATAACGGCCTTTAGCCCCACTGCCGGAGAGAGGAATTTGCACAGAAGCCATGGTGGAGATTCGCTCATGTTGCAGCTCACAATGACATCCTTGCATATGGGGGGGGCGTGTATTAGATTTCCTCTGGTGGGTTGAGCAGATTGCTTCGCCCTGAGAAGCGGGCTCGCAACGACAGGTCTCGCAATGACATGGTAGGATCTTTGGCATCGGTCTCTTCGCGAAAAAGCGGGGAGACCATTTTTTTTCTCATATGAAATACGGCGTACACTCCTATATATTCACGGAACGCTGGTCGGACGACAAGTTGCACGTTCTGGACCTGGTGAAGGAACTCGGCCTCAGCATGCTCGAAATCTCCGTGGGGGACGATGTCCCGTTCGACCGCCGCAGGACGGGAAAACACGCCAAATCGCTGGGACTCGACCTTTTCATCGGGCCGGGAGGGGCGTGGCCGCTGGAGTGCGATCTCTCGGCGGATGAGCCGGAGAACCGCGCGCGGGGTCTCGACTGGCACAAGCGGCAGGTGGACACGGCCGCAGAACTCGGCGCGGTGGCGTATGCCGGAGCGCTCTATGCGCACCCCGGCGTGGTGAAGCGGAGGCGCCCACCTGCGGATGAATACCCCCGGACCGCCGAAGGGCTGCATGCTCTCGCGGAATATGCTGCATCAAGGGAAGTCGTCATCGCTCTCGAGCCGATGAGCCATTTCCGCACGCACATGGTCAATACGCCCGAGCAGGTGATGCGCCTCATCGGCCTCGCAGACCACGGGAACCTTCGCGTCCTCTTCGACACGTACCACATCGTGACGGAGATACGGAGCTACGAAGAGGCACTCCGTACGGTCGCCCCCCGCCTCTACGCGCTCCACGCCTGCGAAAACGACCGGGGAGCCCCCGGAACGGGCCTCGTGCCATGGGAGGCGATATTCTCCGTCCTCCGTGAGATCGGATTCGCAGGGTACATCGGTCTGGAGAGTTATAATTCGTCAATCGACGATTTCGCGATTCAACGGGGGATGTTCCACAACGTCTGTCCCGACGGACGTGCGTTCACGGAGAGCGGGATCGCCTTTCTGAAGCGGATGGAGGCGAAAGCACAACAGTAGCCAGTTTCTCATTGCACCGCCCGGTGATACTGGAGACACCACGATGAATTCCGACCGGCTATCGCTCCCCCCCGGTTACCTGGGGAAAATACTCCACATCGATCTCACAACCCAGAAATGCACCGCCGAGAAGCTTGACCCGGACCTGGCGCGGCGGTTCTTTGGAGGGCGGGGTCTCGGAGTGGCGCTGCTCAGCAGGCATTTTCTCGAGCTCACGGCACAGGGGTTGTACAGGAACCCTTTTGCTCAGGTCGATCCACTTTCTGAAGACAACGCCATCATCGTGACCACTTCTCCGACAACGGGAACGCGCATGCCCACGTCGGGGCGGATGCACATGAACTACAAGTCTCCCCTCTCCGGCGGGTACGGGAGCACGAATGCCGGGGGAAGGTGGGGCGTCGATCTGAAGAGGACAGGGTCCGACGCGATCGTCATTACCGGAAAATCCTCCCATCCGGTGTACCTGATAGTGACGAGCGCGGGGGTCGAATTCATGGACGCAGGCCCGACGGCGGAGCTGGATGCGATCGAGACCCGCGAGCTTCTCAAGAAGGAGTCAAAGAACAGGGCGCAGGTGCTGACGATCGGCCCCGGGGGGAAGAACCTGATCCGCTTCGCAGCGGTCATGAGCGATACAGGCAAGGCGCTCGGCCGGGGGGGCGGCGGGGCGGTCTGGGGCTCCAAGAACCTGTACGCGCTGGCCGTGATCCCGGATGAGAAAATAAGAATCACCGTGGCAGACAAAGAGAGCTTTGACCCCGACAACAAGCACGGGGCGATGTACCATGTGAAGTTGAAGCTGGACCTGGGAAAGTTCACGAAAAGCGAAGACATGTTCGGCGTCCTCGCCTCCATGGGGTCGCTCGGCATACTGGGGATGGTGAACAACTACCAGCAGCTCATACACAACAACATGAAGGATACAAACCACGCCCTCGCCGACATCGGCAAGATCAACGGCGAGGCGCTCCGGTATCACGCCAAACGGGCGAAACCGGGGGAGAAAAAGATCACCGTGAAAAAGAGCGCATGCTTCAACTGTCCCATCATATGCAAGCGGCAGACGACACTCTTTGATGCCGAGGGGCGCATCATCGAGAAGGGGGAGGGGCCCGAGTTCGAGACCGTTGCCCTGATGGGGGCGAACCTCTCCATTTACGATCTCGCCACCGTCACGGAGGCGTGCTACCTGGCGAATCACTACGGGATCGACACGATATCTCTCGGGGGGACGCTGGCGTCATTCTTCGATCTGTACGGGATGCTGAAGCCGAAATCAGAGACCTTGAGCCCGGCGGAGGCCGGACTTTTCACGGACCTGACAGAGTTCATCGCGGAGCACGGCGAGCCCCTCTTCGGACGACCGGAGATACTTGTTCCCCTCACACAGCTCATAGGAACCGCTCAGGGAATCGGGAAGTATCTCGCGGAAGGGTCCTACAGGTTCTGCGAGCGGTACGGACACCCCGAGCTCTCCATGAGCGTGAAGCGCCTCGAACTCCCGGCCTATGACCCGAGAACGTCCTTCACGCAGGCCCTCTCGTATGAGATGAGCAACCGGGGCGGATGCCACCTGGAAGGGGGATACACCGCCCCCTACGCTTACTGCGCCGGGTATGCGGAGTGGCCGGCACACAGGATCGAGGGGACGCCACTGATATCGAAGAATGCGACACTCAAGAATACGACGTTGGATGTGATCGGCGCGTGTGCCTACAGCTCCTTCTCGCTCGGGCTGGACGAATACGCGGCCCTCGTCAACGGGGTCACGGGAGAGAAGCACAATTCCGGGACACTGGAGCATCTCGCCGTCCGCACGATCACGCTCGAAAGGATGTTCAACCTGCTCTGCGGGCTGGACAAGAAGGACGACTGGCTTCCGGACCGTTTCTATTCCGAGACCATCCATACAAGGGACGGAGACGTTATCTGTGACCGGAAGGCGTTCGCGAAGATGCACGAGGAGTACTACCGGTCGGTCGGCTGGGATGATAACGGCAGGCCGACTCTCCAGACGCTCGAGGATCTGGAACTCGCCGATCTTGTCCCCGCGGATGCGGCGGCAGCACTGGTCTGATCCACAGGGAGAACCCGGGACAATGGACACAGAAACCTCAACGACCGAGACAGACATATTCTTCCCGAGACTCCGGCGGGTCGGCGCGGCAATCGGGCGCGTCAACGGGAACAACACGCACAGCGGCAACCTCTCCATCCGCGATCCGCACGATCCGGATCTTTTCTACATCACAGCGACAGGGTGCCAGTGCGGCTCGCTCATTGAACGGGACATCGTCCCGGTCCGGTTCTCGGAGGTGAGCTGGGGGGACGCCCGGGGATCCACGGAGTCGACGATACACCGGAAGATACTGATGATCCCCGGAGTGAGCGCCGCGATACACGCTCACTTCATGGATACGACGTTCCTCTCATTTGACACAAGAGATCATCAGCTCTTCCTCCGGTTCATGGGGACGGACGCAAAGGGACGGGAAGAGTACCTTTTTCACCCGGTCGACCTCTTCGGATCGTTCGGGGTGGGAGGAGTGGAAATCGGCAGCTATTTCCAGCCCGTGGGGTCTGCGGAGATGGACGAAAGGATCCCCGCGTACCTGACGGACAAGAAGGTAACCGTCGTCCGCGGACACGGCCCGTTCGTGCGGGGGACGTCACCCGAAGACGCGCTCTACACGCTGAGCCTGCTGGACCACAGCGCGAGGCTCGCGATGTTTCTCAGGAGGCGGGGGGTCGACGTCGTTGCACTCCAGAAAGAAATCAGCCGCCGGGGAGCGGGGGAGTTTTTTCCCGTCAGGCCCCATATCCGGAAGGACGGGGAGAGCCCGGTGTGCGAAGTGGACGACGCGACAGTGGTCGAAGATTTCCGGGCAAGGCTGAATTACAACTACAGCAATTCGATCGGCGCCTACGCGACGGGCTCGATGAGCCAGAAGATCTCCTCGAACGAGATGGTCTACTGCCCCGCTTCCGCGATCCCCGAGGAGTTCGATTTCCCGCTCTGCCACATGACGCTCGATTTCTCGGATGACGACAGCGCCGATCTGCGCATGCACAAGCTGATCTATCAGCACACGCATCAGAACACGTGCATGATCACCACGAACCCGCTCGCGACCGCCGAGGGGATGGCGATACTGGCAGAGCAGTACGGGCCGGACGTCCTCCTGGGGAAGAACGACAAGATTCCCTACACACCCGCCGAGCACCCGGCGGTGCTCCCCATCGATGCCGAGGCGATCTACCTCAACCCGAAACTCGGGCTCGTCGACATTCAGCAGCTCGCGAATTACACCCCTGAAAACCCGATACTGAACATGCTCAGGTGGTATAAAGGGTGCTGCGTCGTGGCAGGCTACGGAGTGATCTCAACAGGGCAGACAACGCTCGAGCAGGCGGCGCACAATGCTTCCTCGGCTGAACGGATTGCGAAGTTCCGTTCAGAGGTCTTCTTGAACGAGCGGCTGCTCGGGGGGCCAAAAGTGGGGGTCTTTGAGCCCCGGTAGTCAGCCCCGCCTGAAGTCGGCGGGACTGTTAGGGCGAAGAGGGATCTTTGCCGGGACCGGGGGGAGGCGCTTCCCCCGACCGGACCCTCTCAAGCGCATGCCGATACGCGAGCGCCGGCCCCCAGTGTCCGCGTGACTGGAGCCATGCGATGAACCTGTGCATGTCGAAGACGCGGACGAGAGAGAAGAGGACAAACCCGATCCCCGCTGCCCTGGCAACGACCCAGAGGGCGGATTCGAGCGGTGAGCCGGACGCCAGCGTGAACCCCACCACGACGAGGACCGGCAACCAGAAGATGGGACGCAAGAGATCCCTGAGTCCCCGCTTCATCGCTTCGGCCCTGCTCGCAGGCTTCCCCTCCAGGGCGATCCCTTTCCGCTTCCGGAATACGGCATCCCGAAGACGCCCGGGCATATGCTGGCGCCGCTTCCACGCGATCACTGTGAGCAGGCATGACACCGCTCCGCACGCAACCGACCACCCGGCGATCAGTACCAGGAGCCCCGGAGTATTGACGTTGAGCAGTTTCGCCCCCCAGGTGATGATGGAATCGTAGGCACGAATCAGATCGCTCCCGACGAAGAGGAACTGGAGCGCAACTCCCTGTACCGCCGACCAGGCACCGATGAGGAACCCCCCGAGCGCAACGCCGAGTATGTTCCAGCCGAAGAGAGTCACCGCCCCGCCGTACAGGAGTCCCTGCATGGCGATGGCAAGCATCGGGCGTAAACGGTTTCCGGCGGGGGAGAGGGCCTTGAGCGAGGCGGAGATAAGCGGGACCCAGACGACGCGCCTCCGCTCGCGAAGCCCTGAAGCCGCGTAGGTCATGATCACCGATTGCATGCTCGACATGAAGAGCCCGGTCATCGGCGCCTGGATCCCGTGAAGCACCGCCCCGACCGACGACTCGAACCCTCCGGCACCTCCTCCGTACAGTCCCACCCGGATCCAATCCGGATGCTCGTCGCACGCCCGGCGGAGAGTCTCCCATGCCCCGGGGGACGCCGCGTCGATCAGCATGTCAAACCCGGTCCCGAGCCTTTCCTTCAACGCACCCTCCTCCCCCGCACGCACAGCGACTACGATGACCCCCGGATTTGACGACACGATCCTGGGCCAGAGTGCCATATGCCCGCCCCCTGCCGCTTCGACGGGGCCGAGCTCGTCGATGATCACGAGAGACCGGGAATCTCCGCTCCCCAGACCGTCCGCCCAGAGGTCGAGCGTGTGTGCGGTCTCAGGATCAAAACGATACGGGGGCTGGAGGGCAGGATCGCGGACGGCATACGGGAGACGCCGGGAATCCTTCAACATTTCAAGATCATACCGCGCCGCCCCGCGCCCGTCCTCCGGCCGTTCACCGGCGAGTGCCACGAAGCCGTCCAGAGACCTCCCCTGGAGGCGCCACCAGTCAGCGAGGCGGCCGAGGAGAGATGTCTTGCCAGAACCGACTGAACCGAGTATTCCGATAAGTATCAATTGACGTCTCCCGTCAACTGCAGCAGCCGGGACTTCGAGAATGTGCTGACCATTTTCCTGTCGGTTATCTCCACCGTGAGCGTGTAGATCCCCCTATCGCGCGCGCGGACGTCGATCCGGGCCAGTTCCGCAGCCGATTCGTCCGGCCCGGCGTGGTCGCTGTCGTATGCGACAATGCTCGCGTCGTCCGGTCCTGATTCCCCCGGCGTCAGGAGGACGCGGGACCGATATCCTGTCTTCCCGTCGGCGTCCTTTGTGAGGTTGTAGATCTGCCAGTAGACGTAGAGGGGTTTGGTCTGGGGAACGGCATCAAAGGGGCTCGCGATCACCTTCACGCCGTTGATTTCGATGCTGCTCTTTGCATTGGACGGGAGGAGGAGCTCTATATCACTGAGCATGGGCACGGTCGCCGGGTAGTCCGGTATGCGTATCCGCCGGTCCCAGGTGGAGACCATCTCCAGGCCGAGGGGGCGGGCATGCATGGCGATCCTGACAGAATCGGGACGAAGCACGAACCTGTACAGCTCGACATACGACCCGGCCGTCCCGGACCCCAGGGGAAGCGAAAGCGTGTCGAGCTCCGAGGCCATGACCTCGCCATTCGTCCTGTTCATGGAGAGGCCGATCTCGACAAGGAGAGTCTTCACCGTATCAGCGAGGTCTTTCGCAATGTCCCCCAGAGGAAGTGCATAGGAAACATTCACGAGCGTCTTTCCGCCGTCCCCCCTGAAAGCACTGATCGAATGGGGAACGGCGAACACCTTCATTGCTTTCTTCCATGTGTGCTCATCGGTCGCAAGTCCGCTGCTGACCGTGGTACCCGACTCTTCACGCAACTGGTCCTGCAACTCCGCCTGGTCGAGCGCCTGCCCGTTGACCAGTCTGTTGTACCTGTGGTCCCACATCACGAGGTTCTCCCACATCTGGGGATCTTCCGGAAAACTGGTCAGCCGCCAGTTGTTCCCCGCGGAATTGCTCTGCGTGAAATAGAATATCCTTTTCGGGGACTCATCGCTCCCGTTGTAGAGCCAGGATTCGTTGAGATTGTCCCCCATCGTCCTCTGGATGTCGTCGGGGTCACCGTGGCGGATGTACACAAGCCCTTTGTCGTTGAATTCCTGGTTCAGCGAAAACGCCCGCGGAAAACTGAGATAGTGCAGCTTATCCGGATCGTTGAAGTGGGTCCGGAAGCCATAGTATTCGAATTCGTTTTCAGCCCGAATCATCCGGCGTTCGTGTTCAGCAAGACGGACATTGGTTTTCGCGGCCGGAGAAGGGTTGCGGAGATTCCAGAACAGGTGGAAGAACGCCGACTTCTTCCGGTCCGAAGCAAGAGACCTGTATTGTTTCAATTCGACGTCGGCGAGGATATACTTGATATCCTCAAAGAGGACGGCCGAGCCGATCCACGACGAAATGCTATCGACGGCGCGCCAGTAATACGCCTCCCCCTGCACAGGGTCCCCCCGGGTGAAGGATATTCTCGCCAGCGAACAGTAGATCGCCTGAACCGGAATCGCTCCCGTGCGACCGAGAATCGCTTTGAAAATCTGTTCGGACTCCTCATATCTTTTCTGCCGGCGCAGCGCCTCCCCTGCGAAGTAGACGGCAAACGGGTCGTGTCGTCGCCGCAGGAGGGGGAAAATGTCCCCGGGAGACACAACGGCAAGCACGAACCTGTACAGCTTGAAAAGGCCCAGGCGGGCATCATTGAGATCAGGCTTCCGTTCAATTTGCAGGCGCCCCAGGTCGAGTGCCAGCTCGTACTCTTCTTTATAACGATAGAGGACGGCAAGCTGGTAGAGTATGTCTTCGTATGAAGAGTCCCGGGCAAGCACCCAGAGAAAATCGTCCATCGCCTTTCCCCACTGGACCCTCCTCATTATAAATGCGACCTGCGCACCGTATTCGCGGCGGCAAATCCCACAGTAGTAGCGGGCAGCAATGCTTCCGGTGTCCCGGTCCATGACTTCCTCGAACAGGTCGCATCCCTCCCCCCATTCGTTCTCCGCAATGGCCACTTTGCCCAGTCCCATCCGGGCGGGGATCGACTTCTTGTTCTCGTGAAGAACCCACTCGTAGAGATCCCTGGCGCGGGGGGTGTTCCCCATGCGGAGTTCCTTCCCGGCCGCTGCGAGAGAATCCCCGGGCTTCGTGACAACGTCCTGAGCTCGAGCATTCGCCCGGACCCCGGGCGAAAGGACAAGGAGCACAATCATGCTGCGGAGCACGATGCCGGTGTTCTTCACGGACCCTTCCCTGTTCCGCCAGATTCTCACGCGATAGTCGGCATGGTGTGAAGCTCACCTCGTTTCAAGTGGGTTCTCCGTCGCGGGTATAATTTCCAATCTCCAGGCGGCTGTGCAATGCCAGCTTTTCCAGAATGTTATGCACATGGCTCTTGACTGTATATGTGGCAATGTTGAGCCGTCGGGCAATGTCCTTGTTACTGAATCCTTCGGCAATCAGCGATATGATCTCGCGTTCCCGCTTCGTCATCCGGACCGCATCTTTCAGATCTCGCTTTCCCCTTTCCAGCGCGTGCTCAACAACATGAGAGAACAGCGAATCGGTCAGCAGCAGGGGAAGAACCTTCTCCCCCTGGGCCACCGATCGTATGGTCGCAAGAAATTCTTCGACCGTCGCACCCTTCATGATGAACCCCGATGCCCCGGCCTGCACAAACTCGACGATGTCCAACTGCGTAGGAATCAGACCCATTCCAATCACCTTGAGTTCCGGAGTCTTCTTCGCCAGAGAGGCCACCACCTTCAGGCCGCTCAGGTCGACGAGAACCACCTGAGCCCTCACGCTACGTGCGTCGAGCATGTTGCTATCATGCCCTCCCGATGCCGCCACCACTTTCATGTCCGCCTGCGCATTGAGCATGGCGGCGATGCCTTCTCGTAACAGGCGGTTATCTTCAATCAACAGAATTCGGATTTTGGACATCACGACACTTTGATTATTATGGAAGACTTGCGGCTAGAGCCCCTGTTTCGTCAGCACGAGAACGGTCGGGTCATAGCCCTGATCCCTGATCCGTCCGAGTATCGCGCTGTACACATCCACCGGAAGTGTCGGGGCACGTGCGAGTATCCAGAGGTATTCGCGGGAGGGCTCCCCTATGACCGCGTAGCTGTAATCGGGTGCAAGATCGATGATCC
>DASVIU010000564.1:0-2276 GCA_036386275.1 Bacteroidota bacterium
GGGAACAACGGGAACGAAAGGGGCAACAGGGGGAATGACCGCAACAGATAGTCGGGAACAGGTAGAAAACCCTCTGCCCGTCGGCAGGGGGGTCAGGTATGCTGTGGGGCCCCATATTCTGCTCCTGCAACAATAGTACGGCCCCGCTCCTTGAGATGAAGAGCGGGGCCGTTCACGGTTTACGCCTCAGGCTTGCTTCTTAGTAGTTCGACCATCCGGCGTTGCTGGAATCCGAGGAGTAGGAGTCCATCTTCTTGTGCTCCGGTTTCTTTCGTCCGGTCTGTGGAGTATACCGTTTGTCGTTTTGCGGCGCCGTCCGGCCTGACTGAGTGCGGCGTTTGTCGTCGTGCCCTCCGGTCCGTCCGGACTGGGGGTGCCGTTTGTTGTCGTGCTGCGGCACGGTCCGGCCGCTCCTGGTGGAAGAAGAGACGTTCGTCGTTGCATGAGCCTGTTGAGGGGCGGCGGTAAACCCGGGATAGGCGTTCACCATGTACCGTTTCCCCACGAATTTCTCTATGCGGGTGAGATACTGGAGTTCCTCACGGGAGACGAATGTGATGGCGTCCCCGCTCGCGCCGGCCCTCCCCGTCCGTCCGATGCGATGGATGTAGTCTTCAGGGTACTGGGGGATGTCGTAGTTGATCACGTGCGATATTCCGCTGACATCGATCCCCCGGGCCGCGATGTCGGTCGCCACGAGAACCCGGAATTTCCCCTCCTTGAACCCCTCGAGGGCCTTCTCCCTCTGGGACTGAGTCCGGTTCGAATGGATGGCGGCGGATGCTATCCCCGTCCTCTCAAGGCGCCTGCTGATCTTGTCGGCTCCGTGCTTTGTCCTGGAGAAAACGAGGACGCTCTGCATATGTTCTGCTTCCAGCGCGTGCACGAGCAGGTCGATCTTGGAACCCTGCGGAGCGTTGTAGAAATGCTGGACGATCGTTTCCGCCGGGTTGCGGCGCTCGCCCACCTGGACGGTTTGCGGGTCGCGCAGGATGTTTGACGCCAGCGTCTTGATATCGGCCGAGATTGTCGCGGAAAAGAGCATGGTCTGACGCTGCGACGGGATAGCGGCGATGATCTTGCGGACGTCGTTGATGAATCCCATGTCGAGCATCCTGTCGGCTTCGTCGAGAACGAGTATCCTGATCCCCGAGAGATCGACTGTTTTCCGCTGCATGTGATCCAGGAGTCTCCCGGGAGTTGCAACGATGATATCCGCGCCACGGTGGAGAGCCTTGATCTGCTGCTCCATGCCGGCCCCCCCGTAGATCGACGCGGAGCGAAGGGAGAGGAACTTCCCGTATTTTGCCACCGCCTGCTGAACCTGCTGGCAGAGCTCGCGGGTGGGGGTGAGAACCAGCGCCCGGGGAAGCTTTCCCCCTGAGTGCATACCGGTGCCGGAGGCAAGGTGGTGAAGGATAGGAAGCACAAATGCCGCCGTCTTTCCCGTTCCTGTCTGCGCGCAAGCGATGATGTCTCTGCCTGCAACTGCAGGTTCAATGGCGAGAATCTGGATAGGAGTGGGCACCGTATACCCGGCCGCGCCGATCCCCTTCATAATATGGTCCGAAAGACCAAAAGTGGTAAAACCCATGAAACAAACCTCAATAATGAAATGAAAAATCAGTGATCCCGTCCGCCTTTACGTTTCGTCAATGGCGAAAGAGTCTACTATACCATGAAACAGGCTGGGATCAGGAACGCAGGAGGGTGGGTTGCATTCATCATCGGAGAGCGAGTCTCAACGTCCGCTTCCGATACAGGGTCGACCGGTTACGGTATGCTGCTGGTATGCAGTGCAAACAGTCTACACAATATTGCGGACAAATCCTAGATATTTCTCAACAATCTTCCTACTGGCTTCATTCCGGCTTCATGTCCCAGTCATACCGACGCCGCGCGGGCCGGAATTTGACTATGACACCCGTTCTTGCATATTGTCCGATGCTTCTCCTTGTCGGGAGAACATTCCGGGGTGAGTTATGAGGCGCGCAAAACAGATATTGCTTGGAGCCGGCGGGGCCATCACGAACCCGCTTGCGAGCGAATTGCTGTCGCAGGGGGAGAGCGTGAAACTTGTTTCCCGCAGCGGACACTCGCTTCCCGGCGCAGAGCCCGTCCGGGCCGATCTTACGAGGGGGGCGGAAGTGCTCGGGGCGGTGGAACAATCGTCGATCGTCTATCTTATCGCCGGTCTCCCCTATAGCACCGCAGTCTGGCGGGAAGAGTGGCCGAAGGTCATGCAGAACGCGATCGCCGCATGTTCGGCAAAGGGA
>DASVIU010000565.1:0-2081 GCA_036386275.1 Bacteroidota bacterium
TCCCCGAGCACAACGGGCTTGAGGTGACCCGCCAGATCCGGGAAAAGAACATCGATATCCCGATCATCTTCCTTACATCAAACAGGGATTTCCGACTCGCGATCGAGGCGATGAAATTTGGCGTGGAGGACTACCTCGTCAAGGACGAGGCGGTCGATTCGGTACTTCCGCGTACGATCGTGAACATACTCGAGCGTGTCCGCCTCAAGAAACGGATCGCCGAGCGGGTGAAGGCGGACCTGATCGCGAAGAACAGAACGAACGCAATCAAGGAGCTGATCGTCACGGTCTGCCACGAATTCAACAACCCCCTGGCGGCAATCAAGATCAGCACCGACATACTCCTGCGGCAGGCCCTCTCCCCCGGTGAGCGGACGCTCGTCGAGGCAATGGACCGGAACGTCGGACTTGTGGAAAGGGAAATCGCCCGACTGCGCGATCTTGACTTCGATCTTCCGGCGCCTGTGGCGCCGCCGCACTCCGCCGGGGAAACGGGGACTGCGGAGTGACCTGCTTGCATATTAGTCCCGCTGTCCGTATATTGAGAAACAGCGCTTGATTCGACGACTGCAAGGACCCCATGGTCAAACGCAGGCCATATACCGATAAGAACCATATTTCCGCAGTCTTGAAGTCTGTTCAAACGTAGTCCCGCCCAATCGCGGGACTACTTATTTTTCAGGGGTGAAGACGCGGTGACGGTGAGGGACATACAGGAAGTCATGGAAGCCTGGGCCCCCCTCGATATCGCATGGGAGCGCGATAACGTGGGGCTCCAGACAGGGGACCCCGATGCACGCGTCCGGGGAATACTCGTCGCACTGGACGTCACGGAAAGCATCGTGACGGAGGCTGTCAGGCGTGGCGCGAATCTCATTGTGAGCCACCACCCCCTCCTCTTCCGTCCCCTGCGGTCCGTCACCACGGTCACTGCGCAGGAGCGATGCCTCGGTGCCCTCCTGCGGCAACGTGTGGCCCTGTACTCGGCCCACACCAATCTCGATTTTACGCGCGGGGGAACGAGCTTCGCCCTCGCGGAGGCGCTCGGCGTGGCCACGGAGGGATTTCTGAGGACTCCGTTCAGGCTCCAGAACAAGATAGTGACATACGTCCCTCCCTCCCATGCCGATGCGGTCGCATCTGCCATGGCCGCTGCCGGAGCCGGCGTGATCGGAGAGTACGGGAATTGTTCTTTCCGGGGGGAAGGAACAGGGACGTTCTCGGGCGGGGCCGGTTCGCACCCCACGCTGGGCCGGAAAGGGACGCTGGAGCATGTAGAGGAAATACGCCTGGAGATGGTGGCACCGCGCCGGGCGGTGGGAAGCGTCGTCCGCGCGATGACCGAGACGCATCCTTATGAAGAGGTCGCTTACGACGTCTATGCTCTCGAGAACACCGCCCGGGAGTACGGCATGGGAACGGTCGGCACACTCCGTCGCAAGGTCCCCCTTCGGACGTTTCTGGCAACGGTGCGCAGGACGCTGAATACGCCGGCGCTGCGATGGAGCGGCGATCCGCGAACCCCGGTGCACCGTGTCGCGCTTTGCGGCGGGAGCGGAAGCGAACTCCTCGGCGATGCCATCGCCTCGGGCGCAGAGGTGTTCGTCACCGCCGACGTGCGCTACCATTCGTACCACGAGGCGGAGGGACGCATCGCTCTTGTGGACGCAGGACATTTTGAGACAGAGATTCCGGTCGTCGCGGCTATCGTCGAACGCCTGCGACGGGAGACACCCGGCCGCGGCGAGCGGATCCCCGTGCACGCCGCGTCAGGATCGACGAACCCGGTCAGGTGGAGCATGTAATCATCAACGAGGAGCGTTCATTGGAAACAAAGCTACGGCAACTGTTCGCACTGCAACAGATCGATTCCAGTCTCGATGAGCTCGAAGAGTTGAAGGGGGACCTCCCCGGCCGCATCAGGGAGCTCGAGGCGCAGGAGGCGGCGCTGAAAGACCAGCTCTCGTCGCTCGAGACGACGATGAGGACGGCGTTCACGCAACGCGACAACTCGGACGGCGAGATCGTCGCGCTCAGGGAGAAGGCCGAGAAATACAAAACCCAGCAGTTCCAGGTCCGCA
>DASVIU010000566.1:0-3508 GCA_036386275.1 Bacteroidota bacterium
CGGGGCGTTTCGTCACCGCTCCGATTTCCGTTATCGAAATTGAGGAGGTGTTGGAGGCGAGTATGACTCCCGGGCGGCAGGCGGCATCGAGGCGGCGGAAAATCTCTTTCTTCGTCTCTGCGTGCTCGGTGGCGGCTTCGATCACGATATCGGCTCCGGCCGCTCCGGCATCGAGGTCCGTGCCCGGTGCAATGCGGGAAAGAACCTGTCTCTTCTGTTCTTCTGTGAGCGTCCCTTTCCTGACCTGGCGGTGAAGGTTTGCGGCGATCGTGGCCATCCCCCGATCGAGGAGGTTTTGCCTCACGTCGTTCAGCGTGACGGCAAACCCGTACTGTGCGAAAACGTGAGCGATGCCGTTTCCCATGGTGCCGGCGCCGACGACGCAGACCGTGCGTATGTTCATAATGGGGCTCCGGCGGGTGGGATCAGCTGCTCATGGAGCGGAGGAACTCCTTGTTCGTTTTTGTCCCCCGCATCTTTTCGAGCATGAATTCCATCGCATCGACGGTGTTGAAATCAGAGAGGAGCTTCCGGAGTATCCAGATCCGGTTAAGGTCGTCAGCGTCGATGAGCAGTTCCTCTTTCCGGGTGCCGGAGCGGTTGACGTCCATGGCCGGGAATATGCGCTTGTCGCTCAGCTTCCGGTCGAGGATGATTTCCATGTTGCCGGTTCCCTTGAACTCCTCGAATATCACCTCGTCCATGCGGCTTCCCGTCTCGACGAGCGCGGTGGCGACGATCGTCAGAGATCCCCCCTCTTCGATATTTCGCGCCGCGCCGAAGAACCGCTTCGGTTTGTGAAGTGCATTCGCGTCGACGCCGCCGGAGAGGATCTTTCCCGAGTGCGGAACGACCGTGTTGTGCGCCCTCGCCAGGCGCGTGATGCTGTCAAGGAGGATGACGACGTCCTTCTTCGCTTCCACAAGGCGCTTCGCCTTCTCCAGGACCATGTCCGAGACCTGCACGTGCCGTTCGGGGGGCTCGTCGAACGTGGAGCTCACGACTTCGGCGTTCACGGAACGTTCCATGTCCGTCACTTCCTCGGGACGTTCGTCGATCAGCAGGACGATCAGTTTCACTTCCGGGTGGTTCCGCGAGATGCTGTTGGCGATTTTCTGGAGGAGAATCGTCTTTCCTGCCTTTGGCGGGGAAACGATCATTCCGCGCTGCCCTTTCCCGATCGGGGCAAGGAGGTCCATGATCCTCATGGAGTATTCGCCGGGAGCGGTCTCGAGCTTGATATTGGCGTTCGGGTAGAGCGGGGTCAGGTTGTCGAAGAGGACGCGTTCACGGATGACGTCGGGATTCTCTTCGTTGACCGCTTCCACGCGGAGCAGAGCGAAAAACCGCTCCCCTTCTTTCGGCGGACGGACCTGGCCGCTTACGCTGTCGCCGGTACGCAGGTTGAACTTTTTGATCTGGGAGGGAGAGACGTAAATGTCGTCCGGGGAGGGGAGGTAGTTGTAGTCCACCGAGCGAAGGAACCCGTAGCCATCGGGCAGGACTTCCAGGACGCCGCGGCTGAACGTCAGTCCCCCCTGTTCTGTCTGAGCTTCGAGTATCTTGAATATCAGCTCCTGTTTCCGGAGGTCGCTGTATCCGGAAATGTTGAGTTCCTTTGCAATCTGATTGAGCTCAGCGATCTTCTTGGACTTGAGCTCTGATATGTCCATTCCCATAAAGTAAAAACCTTTCTACGTGTACAAAAAACCGATCCCCACGCGTCGCCGTTCCCGCAACTCAGGAGAGTATTGGGTGTGAAATGGCCAGGGGACGGGGAAATAACGGGTGGAAAACGGTACCAATACCGATGAGTTTCGAACAGGTGGTAATGGAGAGATGTGGGGTGGAGCGAAGCCTGCCCCGGAGTTGATGTTCCAATATAGCTTTTCGCACCCCTAATGTCAAGTATTTTCACAGTGGAGAGCCCTAAGTGCCTCTCCGACCACGTAATGTGAACCGGTAATCAGTATTACCGCTCTTTTCTTCGAGCGGGTGGCTTTCCGTATCCCGGATGCCACACTCCCCCCATTGAGCATTCTGAAACCGAGATCCTTCCCTGCCCGGAAAAGCTCTCGCGCCGGCAGCGCACGCTTCTGATCCGGGGCGACCGCAATGACCGGATCGGCCACAGTCGCAAGTTCAGCAAGCATGGCGGAATAGTTCTTATCCCTCATGACTCCAAGAACTGCCACAACGCTTTTCTCACTTATGTTTTGAAGCTCCCGCACAAGCGTCACCATCCCCGCCGGATTGTGGGCAACGTCCAGCAGTATGGAGCGCCCCCGGCGCCTGAGACTCTCCAGTCTTCCCCTGAGTCCTGTGTTCCTCGCAACACGTTCAAAGGCACGGCGGATGACTGTAGACCTGAGTGCGCCGGATAGTGTCCTCCCCGCGGAGGTGCGAAGGAGAGTATCGAGCGTCAGAAGCGCGAGCGCAGCGTTCTGGATCTGATGTTCGCCTGCGAGTCCCGGATCGAGCCGGCCGGGAGCAAGGCGGGGAGATGCGAGCGTGACCCTCTTCCCCCCGGCGTGACGGACTATGGAAACACTTTTCGACGACTCGCGGAGCCGCACGCCGCATAACGCCGCTCTCTTGCGGAGCACTGCCAGTACGGCGGGATCGGTCGATCCCGTGACAACCGGGATGGACGGTTTGATGATCCCACCCTTCTCGCGGGCGATCGCCCGTACCGTCTTCCCCAGCATCTCGGTATGCTCCAGTGAGACGTTGGTGATCACACTGACGAGGGGACGGAGCACGTTTGTCGCATCGAGCCGGCCTCCAAGTCCCGTCTCGATTACGGCAACATCGACTTTCTCGTCAGCAAAATAGAGAAAAGCAACGCACGTGGTCGCTTCGAAGAAGGTTGCGCGCGTTTTCTCGATAAGCGGACGGAGCCGCCCGACGTACTCTACTAGCCGGTGGCCGTCAATTTCCTCTCCGTCGATCCGGATCCTTTCGGTAAACCTGACGAGATGAGGCGAGGTGTATAACCCCGTCCTGTATCCTGCTTCAGTGAACGCCGACGCGAGGAACGCGGATGTCGAGCCCTTGCCGTTTGTACCGGCGACATGGATCGAAGGGAAGGCACGTTCCGGATGCCCCGAGTCCCGGGCAAGTGTCCGGATGTTCCTGAGGCCGAATTTTATCCCCCGGTATTCGAGGGAGTACAGATAGCGGAGCGTATCGCGGTAGGAACTCACAGCCAGCTGTCGAGAACCGAGACGCCGCTTTTGGCGTCGAGTGATCCCACCAGCGCGGCGACATCCGGGATACCGTTGTCGTCACAGTAGCGCCCGATCCCTTCGGCGACCTTGATACCTGAAGCCGGATCGATGAAATTCGCCGTTCCCACCTGCACAGCCGTCGCACCGGCGATCAGGAACTCAAGTGCGTCTGCGGCATTCGTGATCCCTCCGATGCCGATGACGGGAATCCTGACCGCCCGGGCCGTCTCGTACACTTTCGCAAGCGCCACCGGCTTGATTGCAGGGCCGGAGAGTCC
>DASVIU010000567.1:0-7841 GCA_036386275.1 Bacteroidota bacterium
TCGCGAGTCCGCCCACAATCGCCTTGTCGTCCCTGTAATGACGGTCGCCGTGAAGCTCGACGAAATCCTTCGTGATCATGCTGATGTAATCGAGCGTGTAGGGCCGGTCGGCATGGCGGGCGAGCTGGACTTTCTGCCAGCGCGTCAGTCCGGCGTAGACCGTCAGCTGCAGCTGGTTCACGCGCTTTTCGATCCTGGCGATCTCCAGGGCGATGTCGGGATTGTCGGCGTACCGGCGCATCTCCTCCATTTTCTGTTCCAGCTCGATGATGGGCTTCTCGAACTCCAGTACCGTTTTGGCCATCGGGTGCCTCCTGTGAGGGGGTGAACAGTCAGCGGCGATTGAAGAGCGATTTCGCGATGATCTGCATGTCGAGCATCAACGACTGGTTCTTGGCGTAGTACAGTTTGTACCGTTCACGTTCTTCAGGTTCCAGGTCTTCATGCGAATGGATCTGCAGAAGTCCGGTGAGTCCTTCCGGACCGAGCTCGTCCGCGTTCCCGGGGTGATTCCCCGCAAGTCCACCGTCCCCCGGGGGGAGTCCCACGAGGCTGAGATGTCCCCTGAGGACATCCGGGATCCCCAGGATCGGGGAATCGTGCGCATCGCCCTTCCTCCCGAAGAAACGCCTGAGGGGATAGACCGAGACCAGGAGCAATGACGCCACTATGATATCCGTCAGCCGCTTTACCAGCCGGTTCACCGGGTGGTGGATGTTGTATTCGATGTCAACAAGCGGGAGCGTGTCAAGCTCGTCGATGCTGGTCTTGCCGATAATGGATTCGAGACTCCCCGGCACGAGCCGGAAATTAATGCTGCGGTTCCTGCTCCTGGCGATCACCGAAAGGATATTCTCATAGGAGAGTCCATCGGTCGAAAATATCACTTCGCCCACCCGGTATTCATCGATGACCTTCCCGACGTTGTCGACGCTCCCGATGATCTCCACACCGGCCACTTTTTCGCCGACCCGCCTGAGGCTTGTGTCGATGAACCCCAGGACATCATATCCGTCGTCAACCCTGGCACGGAGCTTGCGCAGGACCTGCTGTGCCGAAGCCCCCGTCCCCACGATGACGGTCCTCCTCCCGAACACGGATTTTCGCGTCCCCCCTCTCCCGAAGAGCCGGACGCCCAACCGCCAGCCGGGGAGGAACACCAGACTGAGCATCCCCGCCACAAGAACGACCGCCCGGCTGAACGCGAAGTCCTTGACGAAAAAGACCGTCGCGGAGATAAGCACGTACCCTGCCGCGACGGCCCCGAACGAACGGCTCACCGCATAGCGCGCTGTCGTATAGAGTCCCGCCGCCCCTGAGAGGAGCACAATGAGGGTCGCCGGGACCACCCAGATCACCGGGTACGCATAGGACGGAAAGCGGAACAGTCCCCCCCTGTAGATGTATTCCCCGGCCAGGAGCGCCCCGACAACAAGGACGCCATCGAGGAGCGCAATCTGGAGCGGCCGCGCCATGCGCGCCAGCGACGCCGCGGACGCCCGGGTCACTATCCCGAGGTTCAGAAAAAGAAGGACAGTACGGGACCGGCTGAAATGTTTCCGTACGAACAGCTGCATCGCCTGGTAGAAGAGCCTGATCTCGTCAATATCACTCCGCTTTGTGCTCTCCCCTTTGAAGTGTATGATCTTCGTGGCGTGGACGTAGTAGACCCTGAACCCGGCCATGCCGATCCGGTAACACCAATCCAGGTCCTCGCCGTACATGAAGAAGCTCTCATCGAGCCCCCCCACCTTCACGTAGGCTTCCCGCCTGACCATCATGAATGAGCCGCTGACGGCATCAACGGGAAAGGTCTCGTCCTCGCTGAGATAGGTCAGGTTGTACCTTCCGAAGAGCTTCGACTTCGGGAAGAGCGCCGCCAGGCCGAAGATCTTCGTGAACGCCACCCAGGGTGTCGGAAAGCTCCGGCGGCACGGGAGCTGGAATGATCCGTCGGGATTCAGTATCCTGCACCCTGCGATCCCGGCGTCAGGCACCTCGGAGAAGAACCGGAGCATGACCCGGAACGTGTCCTCCTGGACCACCGTGTCCGGGTTGATGAGAAGAATGAACTCCCCGCCGGCGAGGCGGAGCGCGATGTTGTTTGCCTTCGCAAACCCGAGGTTCTTCGAATTCTCGATAAGTCGGACGGAGGGAAATTTCGCCCTCACCATGTCAGCGCTCCCGTCGTCAGACGCGTTGTCGACGACAAACACCTCCCCCTCGATCCCCTCGAGAGCCCGCCCTATGGACGTCAGCGAATTCTCGAGGAACTGCCGGACGTTGTAGTTGACGATGATGACGGAGAGTTTCATGACGCCGTCAGAGCCTGTTCAGCATGCCGCGGAATCTCAGTTTCCACAGCATGAAAAATGCTTCGTACACGATGTGCTTCGACATCTTCGATTTCCCTGCGAGCCGGTCGAGGAACACAATCGGAATCTCCCCCAGGCGGAACCCCTTGCGCCAGGCCATGTAGCTCATTTCGATCTGAAAGGCATAACCGTTCGACCGGATGCTGTCGAGGTTGATTCCCCTGAGGACCTCGATGCGGTAACACTTGAATCCGCCGGTCGCATCATTGAGCGGAAGACCCGTCCAGAACCTTGTCCAGACGTTGGCCGTCCAGCTCAGGAGCAGCCTCTGCATGGGCCAGTTCAGCACCCGGACGCCGTTGGTGTACCTGGATCCGACCACCAGGTCCGCCTCACGGGCCCTGGCGAGAAACGCCGGGATCTCATTCGGATTGTGGGAAAAATCGGCGTCCATCTCGAACACGAAGTCGTAGTTGCCGGCCAGGGCGTACCTGAACCCGGCCACGTAGGCGGTCCCCAGCCCCATCTTCGCGGAACGCTCCAGGAGGTGGACGCGCGGATCCTTCTCCCCCATCCTCCGCACGATGTCGCCTGTCCCATCGGGCGAGCCATCGTCGACGACGAGGACTTCGATCCCTTCAGACTGCTCCAGCACCTGCGGGATAAGCCGCGGGATGTTCTCCAACTCGTTATATGTAGGGATGACGACGAGTATTCTGGACACGGTGCGGTTCGGCCCTGTTAGTGTGTGGAGGAATCGGCGGCGTAGAATTCCCTGATCGCACCCGTAACGTACCGGAGATGCTCCTCGGTCAATTCCGTGTGCATCGGCAGCGAGAGCACTTCCCCGGCGGCTCTCTCCGTGACCGGAAAGTCCCCTTTCTTCCCCCCCGACATGGCGAAGGCTTTCTGGAGATGGAGAGGCACAGGGTAGTAGATCCCGTGAGGGATCCCCTTCTCCTTCAGAAATGCCGCTAGAGCGTCGCGCTTCGGGGCGCGAAGCGTGTACTGGTGGAATATGTGGCCTTCTCCCGGCGCAGCAGCAGGGACACTGACAGGGAGCCCCTTCAGCAGTTCATCGTAACGCGCCGCCGCCCTGCGACGGGCGGCGTTGTACTCCGCAAGGTGGGGTAATTTGACAAGCAAAATCGCAGCCTGCAGCGTATCAAGGCGGCTGTTCAGCCCGAGGACTTCGTGGTAATAACGGACCCTTGAACCGTGGGCCGCAATCATGCGCATCGATTCGGCCAGCACGTCGTCATCGGTCACCACCATGCCGCCGTCGCCGAAGCACCCGAGGTTCTTGCTCGGGAAGAAGCTGATGCACCCGATAGTCCCGAGCGAGCAGACTTTGCGCCCCCGGTACGACGCCCCCATCGCCTGGGCGGCATCTTCGATCACCGGCAGGCCGTGCGCGCGGGCAACGGTCAGGAGCGGATCCATGTCGGCGGGCTGGCCGTACAGGTGGACGGGAATGATCGCTTTCGTACGCGGCGTCACCGCTTCCCCGATGAGCGCGGGGTCGATATTCAGCGTCACGGGATCGATATCGACATACACGGGTTTCGCCCCCAGGATGCCGATGGTTTCCGCCGTGGCCACAAAAGTGAACGGCGTCGTTATGACCTCGTCGCCGGGGCCGATCCCGAGGGACATCATTGCGATCTGAAGGGCATCGGTGCCGGATGCACATCCTACGGCATATTTCACACCCAGGTATCCGGCCACGGCGGATTCGAGTTCCCCCACTTCCTTCCCCTGGATGAACATCCCGGAATCAAGCACCGCGTGCACCGCGGCGTCGATTTCCTTCTTGATGTTCCCGTACTGGC
This sequence comes from Bacteroidota bacterium, assembly GCA_036386275.1. GTDB lineage: Bacteria > Bacteroidota > Ignavibacteria > UBA10030 > UBA6906 > Fen-1273. Next base: position 4,148 of record DASVIU010000567.1, read on the forward strand.
CGACCACATCCACCATCTGAAGTTTCATGAAGCGTTCCTTCTGAGTCATTGAACGTATGAGGCACGCACGTGCCCGCTACCGCCCCCGTCCGAGGAGCACGTGGTACGCCGTATTGAGCATGATCTTGAAATCCATGCGGAGGGACATGTTCTCGATGTAGAAAAGGTCGTACTGGACCTTTTTCTTCACGTCGTCGATCGTCTCGTCGTACTTTTGTTTCACCTGCGCCCAGCCCGTGAGCCCCGGGCGCACTTTCAGCCGTCTCTGGTAGAGGGGAATCTCCTGCGACAATTTCTGAACGAACATCGGACGCTCCGGACGGGGTCCGATCAGGCTCATGTCAGCCTTGAGGATGTTGATCATCTGCGGGATCTCGTCCAGATGGAGCTGGCGGAGTATTTTCCCGCACCTGGTGACGCGCGGATCGTGGTGGCCCGCCCACTGGGGGCCCTGCCGCTCGGCGTCATTCTGCATGGACCGGAACTTGATGATGTCGAACGGCGCACCATCTTTGCCGACACGCTCCTGCCGGTAGAGCACGGGTCCCCGGGAGTCGAGTTTGATGACGAACGCGACGAGAAGCCAGAGCGGAAGCCCGGCGATGAGGACAAGCGCGGAGACCACGACGTCGATCAGCCTCTTGGTCGCCTCTTCCCACGGGGGCATCAGCTGAGGCGTGATTTCTATCAGCGGGAAACCGTAGATCTGGTTCGTCCTCGCCTGGCCGCTGATGATGTCGTACAGGTCCGGCATGATCTTGATGCTGACCTTGTGGCCGTTGCATTTTCCCACGATGTCGAGCAGCCGGCCATGATCGGCGGAGTCGAGTGCAACGAGCACTTCGCGTACATCCTCCCGCTCGATCACTCCCGTCAGGTCGTCGATCCCCCCCATCACCGGGATCGCGCGATAACGCTGTCCCGCGCGGCGTCGATCAAGACCCACGAATCCCACAACCTTGTACCCCAGCGCGGGATACTTCTCCACCTCCGCGCACAGATCCCGCGACCGCGCGCTGCTCCCCACGATGAGCGTGTTGTGCACGCCGATCCCCGCGATCAGCATGCGCCGCTGTACGCTGCGCAGGAGCATCCTCCCCGCGGAGACCATGATGAGCACGTCCGCCCAGTACACCGCGATCAGGAGCCGCGAATTCGTTCCCGTGGGTTTTCCGGCATCGTCGAGGAAGACGGCGAAAAAGAGGATCAGCGAGCCCACCAGCACGGTCTTGAAAAGGAGGGCCAGCTCGTCGAAACGGGAGGCCGCGTACCAGGGACGGTAGAGTCCGACGACAAAAAAGAGGAGAAGCCAGAAGACACTCACCGCCACCATCGGCGCCCAGAAATCGGGCTCGGAGCTGATGTCGAACAGCCCGCTCCTGATCCTGAACATGAAATACAGTGTCCAACCTGCTGATATCGTGATCAGGTCCGTGATGAACAGGACGAGGATTTCGCGGCGATCGGACATGTTACCTGAGGACCTCCCGGGATGGTCGCTGGTGATTCAACGGGTACCGGAAGAAACCGGCGAGCGGCGCCGCCGGAGACGCAATGATCGCCGGAAACGGGACGATCCATGGCGCCGATTACCGTTCTTCATACATCTCCCTGTAGTACTGCTGGTATGCCCCGCTGATGATACCCCGCCACCAGGGCTCATGTTTGATGTACCACTCCACGGTCCGCTGCAGTCCCTGCTCGAACGTCACCGCCGGCGCCCAGCCCAGCTCGTTCATGATTTTCGAGGCATCGATCGCATAGCGGAGATCATGCCCGGGACGATCTTTCACGAACGTGATGAGACTCTCCGGTTTCCGGACCATCCCGAGAAGGAGCCGGACGATGTCGATGTTGCGGCACTCGCTGTTGCCGCCGATATTGTACACCTCCCCGTTGCGCCCGCGCTTCAGGACCGCGTCCAGGGCCGTACAGTGGTCGCGGACAAAGAGCCAGTCACGGACGTTCACCCCTTCTCCGTACACGGGGAGCGGCTTGTCATCCGTCGCATTGGCGATCATCAGGGGGATGAGCTTCTCGGGAAACTGATAGGGGCCGTAGTTGTTGGAACATCGTGTGATGACTGCGGGGAACCCGAACGTGTGGGCGGCCGCCAGGACAAGAAGGTCCGATCCCGCCTTGCTCGCTGCGTACGGGCTGTTCGGGTGGAGGGGCGAGGATTCCGTGAATTTCCCCGTCGCGCCGAGGGACCCGTATACTTCGTCGGTGGAGACATGAAGAAATTTCCCGACTTTCTGTTCGCGCGCCGCGTCCAGGAGAACCTGGGTGCCGAGCACGTTTGTCGTGACGAAGACGGCCGCACCGTGAATGCTCCTGTCGACGTGGGATTCCGCGGCGAAATGTACAACCGCATCGATGTCGTATTTCTTCATCGTGCCCTGAACCGCATCCCTGTCGCAGATGTCCCCCCGTACGAAGGCGTAGCGGTCGTGGTCCTGCACGTCCCGGAGATTGTCCAGGTTCCCCGCGTATGTCAGCTTGTCGAAATTGACAAGGCGGACATCAGTGTGCGATTCAAGAAAATAGCGGACGAAATTGCTGCCGATGAACCCGGCACCGCCGGTGACAAGGAGAGAGCGCATCGTATCACTCCATGCGGAAAATGGATTCGGGGTCGATTTCATGCCGGATCTCATCCACGGGATTCTTCTTTCCCTCCCCGGCATAGAGGCGGTTGGGGAAGTTCAGCACCATCCCCTGTCCTTCCCCGATGTTCCTGTACGCATGAACGATCCCCCGGGGGATGACGAGAGACTTGGGCGCATCCGCTCCCGCGAAAACGATCTGGCGTGTCATGTACGTCGGGGAGGAGGTCCGGTTGTCCCAGAGAAATATCTTGAAATTGGAGGGACCGAGGAATGCGAAGCAGTCGGCCTGGTCGGCGTGCTCATGAGGACCCCGCATCACGCCGGGCGCCGTCATTGAAACATACCCCATGGCCGGATACAGTTCTGCCGGGATCTCATCGGCCCGGAAGAGCTCCGAGAGCCACCCCCGGTCGTCGATGAATTTCGTGAGGTTGCGTACAATCACATCCTGAATCGTCCCATTCTTGAACATGAGTCACCTTCCAAGAGCTGTTGTCATGTCAGACTATTCGGCGATCACCAGAGTGATGCGACGTTTGCCGGAGACCGGGGTTACACACGGTGCCAACCGGTGGGGAGGGAATCACTATTTATCGATTTCGGGGGGGAAAGTCAACGGCGGGGACGGCTGTCACACGGGCAAAGCGGCCTTGATTCTCCTGACAAAATCAGCATAATCCACCGGTTTGCGTACAAAATCGCAGGCGCCGTACCGCAGCGCGACCTCCGCTGATTCGTCTGACCCCGACCCGGTCACCACGATCACCTTCGCCTTCTCGTCGAGTTGCCGGATCTTCCGGAGCACTTCGAGTCCGTTCATACCAGGGAGGGCAAGATCCAGGAGAACCACATCGGGGCGGCGTTCCTTGAAGATCGCCAGACCCTGCGGGCCGTCGGCAGTCGTCAACGTCTCAAACCCCTCCAGGCTCAGAATGCGCTGGACGAGCGCGAGCACCATCTCGTCGTCGTCGATCACAAGTACCCTCGCCATGCCCTGAAGATACGGCCATCAGGGTTGAATTGCAATAGGAGGGGACCGTGCCTATGTCAGGACTTGACGCTGTGGGAGACGCTCCGGTCGTTCA
>DASVIU010000568.1:0-1811 GCA_036386275.1 Bacteroidota bacterium
CTCAGTTCTCGTGAACTATTAGACAACGTGGTACCGGAACACGCAGGAGGTGTACCGCAGAGTACATCAGAGCGGGGTTGGGGAAATCCGGAAGATGGTCGCCCATGACGGGCATCGGGGACCGAAGGAAATCGGCGTTGGGCCCGAGTTTCTCTCCTGGCTCACCAATCCCGTGCTCAACGGGGGTGGCGCATTGATGGATTTCGGGTGTTACGGTGCGAACCTGTTCACGTATCTGATGGACAATGAACGCCCGATCACAGTCACCGCAATAACACAGCACCTTAAGCCGGACGTCTATCCGCGCGTGGATGATGAAGCGACGATAATTCTCACATACCCGCATGCGCAGGGGATCATCCAGGCCTCCTGGAACTGGCCTGCCGGCCGGAAGGATCTTGAAGTCTACTGTAAGGCCGCATCTGTCTGCACCGTGGGTAAAGACCTCGTTCGCATCCGGTCCGGGGATGATCCTGAAAAGGAGACGATCTCGGCGCCCTTGGCGTCTCCTGACGATGACCCACTTTCCTATCTTATCGCAGTTGTCCGGAACCGGTTTCGTCCATCGGGACTCTCATCTCTTGAGAACAACCTGATCGTGAGCGAGATCCTGGAAGCGGCAGGCCGTTCGGCGGCGACCGGCCGGTCAATCAATCTTCCCCTCGGTCCGGAAGGGGACGCGGGACGCTGACCCGGGATTAACTACTCTTTCATCCTTCCTGCTGATTCATTCTGCAGTTCTGTCTGATATACTTCATTCGTTCGCTAGAAGGGCGTACGCCTGTCTTGAACGGCATGGCACGCCCACGTCAGGTAAAAATGAAAGAGGGACCCCTATGAAAGGATATGTGCAGGACATCGAAAGTCTCGCCACCAGGAATGTGGAGTTTCGCCGGGTGCTGTACACGGCAAAGAACAGTCAGCTAGTCCTCATGGCGCTGAAGCCAAAGGAAGAGATCGGAGCGGAAGTCCACAAGCTCGACCAGTTCTTTCGCGTGGAGGAGGGTTCCGGTGATGCGGTGCTCGATGGCGTTCGGACCGCGATCCGGGCGGGCTTCGCTGTGCTCGTCCCGGCCGGGACGAATCACAACATCATCAATACCGGCACTGTTCCAATGAAGCTCTACACGCTCTATTCACCCCCGAATCATCGGGACGGCGTCGTCCACCATACCCGCGCCGAGGCGGAAGCCGACAACGAACACTTCGACGGTAAAACGACGGAATAAGAGGAAAAAACAATGAGCACGATTACGACGAAAGATGGTACGCAGATCTATTACAAGGACTGGGGCAACGGACAGCCTGTGGTGTTCAGCCACGGCTGGCCCCTCAGTGCGGATAGCTGGGAGGCTCAGATGCTGTTTCTGGCCTCCAACGGCTATCGCTGTATTGCCCATGACCGTCGCGGTCATGGCCGGTCCGGCCAGCCCTGGAATGGTAACGACATGGACACGTATGCCGACGACCTCTCGGAGCTCATCGAAAAGCTCGACCTGAAGGGGGCCTTCCTCATTGGGTTCTCCGCCGGCGGCGGCGAGGTTGCCCGTTACATCGGCCGCCACGGCACGAAGCGGGTGGCCAGGGCCGCGTTGATCTCCGCCGTCCCTCCGCTGATGCTGAAAACGGCGGCCAATCCCGGCGGCTTGCCAATCGAGAAGTTCGATGAGATACGTCAAGGCTGCATCGCCGACCGCTCACAGTTCTACAAGGATCTCGCCGGCGGCTCGTTTTTCGGGGCCAACCGGCCCGGCGCGAAAGTCTCTCAGGGGATGATCGACTCTTTCTGGCTTCAGGGGATGCGGGCCGGT
>DASVIU010000569.1:0-8520 GCA_036386275.1 Bacteroidota bacterium
GCGCCGCCTTCAGGTTTCGCAGGACTATCCCCCCCAGGAGGTCGACATCTTTCATCGACGCGTCAAGAGAGAGGTTCGTCTTTCCCGTGATGATGCGCATGCTGTCCACCCGTGCCTCCCCCGGCGAGAGGCTGAACACGCCGCAGAACATCTTGAGCCGGAAATCGGGTGCCGCGGAAGAGAAGGAGCAGGATGCGATTACCGCGCGCTGCCTGTCCCTCTGGATATTCGCCGCAAGGACAAGATTGACCCCCCGAAGCGTGAAGGCGTGGTATTCGACAGACCCGCCCTTCACTTCCCCGTGGCGTTCGTCGGCAAGCGACTGGGAGTCGAGGAGCGATACGGTGCCGTCGAGTATCTCGAGCCGCTGCACGTCTATCACCCAGTCGAAGGGCTTCGACGCCGTGGTATCCGGAGGACGACGGCGGAGGAGATCCGACAGGTTCCAATGGCCGCCACGCGGCCGGGAGAAACAGACCTCGGGATGCGTGAGCGTCAGCTTCCGGATGGCGATGGTTTTCCCCGGGAGGGCGAAGAAGTTGTATGCCACCTCGAGACGCGGGATCCGCAGGAAGGGTCCGTCGTTGACGTCGATCGAGATGCTGTCGATCGAGATACCCGTAATCAGGTCGCCGTTCAGACGGCCGATGTGGACTTCACCGTTGACGAGGGAGTCAAGCTCGGAGAGCGCGGCGGCGCGAAGCCGGTCGCGGAATATCTGTGTCTGCGTGATCGCGATGATGACGCCGATAAGCAGCGGTATCCCGATCAGCAGGTAGAGCGCTATTGTGCGGATCTTTCTCACGAACCTCACTCCCCGGCGGACGGCGCGTCCTTCATTTCCCGTGGCCGGCGTACGCCCGCAGGACACGCTCGATGACGCTCGTCGTCGAGCGCCCCGGCGTGAGACGGACGGTCCTGACCGAACCCCCGTTCTCTTTCACCGCGTCACTCCCGACGATCGCCGCCTTTTTCCAGTCGGCCCCTTTCACGAGAACATCGGGGAGGAGCCGCCGAATCATCCGGTAGGGCGTGTCCTCGCCGAAAGAACAGACATAATCAACCGACGCAAGGGCTGCAAGCACCGCCGCACGGTCGGCCCCACAGTTGATGGGCCGCCTCGGACCTTTGATGCGCCGTATGGAGGAGTCACTGTTGAGGCCGACGATCAAAACGTCCCCCATTTTCCGCGCCGCTGCCAGATACTCCACGTGTCCCCGGTGCACGATATCGAACGTCCCGTTGGTGAATACCACGCGCTTCCCCTGCCGGCGAAGCCGGGCCCGGATACGAGCGAGCCTGGGAAGGGAGACGACTTTTTCCATCAGTTTCCGACCCCGCGCATGTCCATGTTGCGGAGCGCCGCCCGGAGGAGCTGTTCGGGAAGTATCGGCACGATCCCGACGGCACCGACCACGACCCCCCCCGCACAGTTCGCGAGGATGCACGATTCCGTGATGCCACCCCCTGCAACGAGGGCCATCGTGAGCGTGGCAATGACGGTGTCCCCCGCCCCCGAGACATCCTGCACCTCCCCGGCTGTCGTCGGGAAATGCGTGACGGTCCCCTCGGACTGGAAAAGGGACATCCCTTCCTCCCCGCGCGTCAGGAGAACATTCCGGGCATTCAGCGATTCCAGAAGGCTCTTCCCCGCCCGCTCGACTTCCACGACCGTCTTGAGCTTCCCTCCGAGGGTTTCTTCGACCTCACGCCGGTTGGGCTTGAAGACCGTGACGTTTTTGTATTCGAAGAAATTGTTGAATTTCGGGTCGACGGTCACGGGCTTCCCGTGTTCGTTGGCGGCGGCAATGACTGCGTGAATAAGGTCGCGTGTGACGACCCCCTTGTTGTAATCTTCGATGATTATACCGTCCAGAGATCGTATGTTCGAACGGACAGCGTCGATCAGCCTGGTCCGGAGGAGCTCGGGACAATCCTGTTTTGATTCGTTGTCAATCCGGACCACGTGCTGTCCGGCCGCAATCACGCGGGTCTTGATCGTGGTGGGCCTGGCACTGTCGATGACGATGCCTCCCGTGTCGAGCCCCTGATCGCTCAGCATTTTCCTGAACATCCCGCCGGGATGGTCGTCACCCACGAGGCCGATCAGGAACGCCCTGCCGCCGAGAGCCTGTATGTTGTTCGCCACGTTTGCCGCCCCGCCGAACCTGACGGATTCGGTATCCACCTCGACAACAGGGACGGGGGCTTCCGGGGAGACCCTGTGCACAGACCCCCAGTAATAGCGGTCAAGCATCAGGTCGCCTATGACGGCGACCCGTTTTCCACTGAAGTTGCCAAGCAATTCCCGGAGGCGTTTTTCGGTCAGGGGCGCCATTCGTGTTCTTCTTAAAAATGAAATCTACCTATTAACCGATTGAGATGCAAGGAGTTGGAGGGGTCCACCCCGGGGGGGGAGGCGATCTTCGCTCAGCGTGAACCGGGGAGCCCGCCGAGGGACTTCAGGATCGCGGAGACGGTGTCGCCGGGAGATTGGGAGCCGGCATCGACGATGACGTCGGCCTTCCGGTAGAGTGGCTCACGGGTGCGGAGGAGAGAGCTGATGCGTTCGCGGAGCTGATCTTCACCGAGCGGCGTCCCGTCGTCCGCTGCGATCATGGGACGGCCTCCCCTCCCCCGGAGGCGCGCGATGAGAACCTCGAAGGGGACCTGTAAATACACGAGCAGACCCGATCCCCGGATGATCTCCCCGGACCCCTGATCGGTGAGTGCCCCTCCGCCGGTCGCGACGACAATCCGGTCCCGCGTGCTCAGGAGTCCGAGCTCATGACGTTCCAGAGACCGGAAATCCTGCTCCCCTCTTTCACGGAATATCTCGGGAACCGATTTCCCCTCATTCGCCTCGATTAGTGCATCAATGTCAACGAACTCGTACCCGAGGCGCGCGGCAAGCAGGGGACCGATAGTGCTCTTGCCGCCTCCCATGAACCCGGTAATATATATGCGGAGCGCCGGAGGAGCGTTCATCCTTCCTCCTTCCGGAGAAGCTCCGACAGTATGACCGTCAGGTCCCGCCCCCGGTGGTTCACATGGAGGGGTCGTTCGCTGACGGAGAACCCCCCGGATCCGGCCAGACGGATGAAGTCCCTCCCGATGTCCCTATCCGGGTCGGTGAGAAGGAACGTGCCGCCGGGCCGGAGCAGCCGCCGTACAAGGGAGATAAGTGGCTCGAAGTTCCTCCGTTCATACGCGATGTCGGCACCCATGATAATGTCAAACGTCTCGGGGATCTCCGCGTTCCGCCAGTCCATGCAGCGGAATGTCACACGGGAGAGCTCTCCGGGATCAAGGTTCGTTGCGGCATTGAACCGTGCGAACTCGAGGGCATCCTCTTCGTAATCCGTCATCACGACCGTGGCTCCCGCCTGCGCCGCTGCGATACCTGAGAGACCGAGTCCGCATCCCAGCTCGAGGAGCTCCTTCCCTGCCAGCCCGGGTCTCTGCCGCAGATGTCCGGCGAGCACAGGAGAGGACGCCCAGAGATCGGCCCAGTAAGGCAACCGCCCGTCAGCCTCGAACTGGGCGGGAGTGATTGTGTCAAGAAGCCGGTTGGTGTCGCGGACAGCAAGGAGTGACCAGCAAAAGGGAGGGGAGCAGACTTCCTGTGTGACGACATCGAAGCGTGTCGTGATCGCCGGAGGGGGAAGCACGTTCAGAATGTGTAGGCGATTCCGATTTGGAAGATAATCCCGTCTGTTTCGACACGGGATTTGAAGGGCTGCGTGCTGACGTTGATGATCGTATCCTGGTAGCGTATGACGCGGGTGTTGAATGCGTTCACAGATTCAAACTGCAGATCGCGGAATTTCATTTCGAAGAGACCCTGGAACGAATTGAGAAACCTGTAGCTGATCCCTCCGAGGACATGGATGGCAAATCCGGGCGTATTCTGTACCGACGCCGCCTCGACCCCTGCCAGGGAGTACGTCCGGTTCCCGAAGTACACTCCCGCTCCCCCCCCCATGTACACACCGAAGGACTCAGTGGAAAGAGGGATGATGAAGTAGCCGGTCATCTCCAGCGGGATCGCGGTGTACCCGTCCTGCGTGGGGATTGTCGTTCCGTTGAGCGAGCCTGTCCCCCGGCTCCTGATGTAGTCGGCGGACAACCCGAGTGCAAGGCTGGTCTCCGGAATTCTGTACCGGATCTCGGCGCCGTAGCCGAACGTCCCGGTCAGGTCGAACGTGTTCCCCTGTGCAACGGGATCGGCCGCCTCGGGAGTAACGTAAATCAGCGAGCTTGTTGTGAGGTTGCCTTTCAGGATGACCGAAAAAGGCCCGTCACCTGCACGAAGGGGTGGGCCAGCCAGGGCCGCCGTGACGACGAGGAGGAGGAACCTGACGCCCCTCCCCCGACTCCGGTCGTTACCGGTAGAAGATATCCCGCTTGTCTTCAATGTCGGCCTTCTCCTTCAATCTCGTGATCCACTCCGACAGGAAGCGATTCCGTTTCTCCTGCAACGTGCGCGAGCGCAGAATTTCCTTCTGTGCGGCGTATCCGCTGGAGTCGAACGCCGAACAGCTGAGAAGCTGTATCAGGTAAGCCCCGCGCACCCCGGAGACGGGGGGAGAGATCCGGCCCACCTTCAGTCCGGTGACCGCGCCGATGAATTCGGGGTCGCGCCCCACGCCCGGGATCGCGCCCGATGCGGTGAATGACCCTGTCGGTTGCACGGCGACCGGCGGAGAGATGCCGGTCAACTTCGTCAGGCTGTCTCCCGGGGAGAGTTTCTCCCGCGCCTCTGCGGCGAGTTGTTTTACCCGCTCCATTTTCTTCTTCCGAATCGCGAGCAGTTTCAGGGATTCCTTGAGCCCGTCGAACGGCTTGACGCCCGCGTCTTTCGTTTCCGCCACGGCGAAAACCGCAGAGCCGTTGGTGATCGTGTAGGGGTCGCTCACCCCACCCACCTTTGCGCCGAACGCCCAGCGGCTGACAGCTTCGTTGATGCCGATGCCGGGGATGACCGTCGATTTGTCCTGGATCTGCGTCTCCCGGACTTCCAGCCCCGTCTGCTGCGCTTCCTTGGTGAATTCCGACTCACGGGCGTTGAAGGCGAAGTCCTTCGCCCTGTCGGCGACATCGTTCTTGCTCTGCGAACTCGGGGTGATTTTCATGAGAACGTGCGCAAGCTTTACCTCGCGGTTGTCCCGGCCGAGCACCTTTATGATGTGAAGCCCGAACGGTGTCCTGACCGGTCCCACGACCTCACCCGTCTGAGCAGCGAAGGCCGCCTTGTCAAACGCCGGAACCATCCGTCCGTTCGTGAACCAGCCGAGATCGCCGCCGTTCTGCGCGTTCGACCCGTCCTTCGAGAACTCACGGGCCAGAGCGGCGAAGTCTTTCCCGGCGCGCGCCTCTTTGACAATATCCGCAGCCAGCGCCTTCACCGCCACAGAGTCGGGCGTCGAGAGGGGAAGCAGAATGTGCGCGGCATGGATGTACTCGTTCGTTCCCTTCTTCTGTTCGAGCACCTTCACAAGATGCAGTCCCTCCTGATCCTCGATCGGGCCGACCACCGCACCGGGAGAGGCGAGAAACGCCGCATTGTCGAGAGCGGCACTCAGCTCGCCGCGGTGGAAGACCACGCCGCTGTCGGGCCGGTCGGAATATGTATACACGAGCTGCAGAAAATCGAGCCCGCTTTTCGCCTTCGCGGCGACGTCGTCAATGTCCTTGCGGCGTGAGGTGGTGTCGGCCGTGGAGGCGTTTTCCAGGAAGAGGACGTATTTCAGCTTCCGTGTGGCTTCAAATTTATACTGGTCGATGTTCTCCGTGTAAAGGGCGCGCAGATCTTCGTCGGTCACCTGAACGTCGTCGTCCTTGACAAGGATCGAGGGGTCGAACAGCGCATAGAGCGCGTCATAGCGCACCGTGCCGTCGGCGAACCGCTGCATGAGCTCCCCGTCGGTCACACGGACGGTGGCGAGTATCATGCTCTGCAGCTTGGCCTGAATTCGCTGCTGCCGGAGCATTTTTTCGAAATCCGCCAGCTTTTTCACGCCGAAGTTCGGGTCACGGCCGCTGGGATCCTGTATATACTGGTTAGGATTGGTGAGCACCTGCTCGTACATCTCTCTATTGAAATTGCCCGTCGAGTCCGTAAAGTTCCTCCGGAGTTCCTGGGGAGGGTTGTCCCCGAAAACCCAGTCACGGAGCTCCTGGTCACTCACCGTGATCCCGAGCCGTTTGACCTCCTCGGCAACGAGTCGTTCGTTGACGATCGACTGCCAGGCCTGGTCGCGCAGCTCGCGCGTCATCGCCTCATCGGGCTCCTGTCCCGACTGTGACTTGGCATTGTCGCTCATGGTCTTGAGCAGCTCGGAGAACTCGCGGTAGGTGATCTTCTTCCCGTTCACCTTGCCGACGAAATCCTGCTGTCCGCCGCGGATGCCCAGGTAATCCATCCCCCATTCGAATACGATGGTAATCAGGAAGGCAATGAGTAGTCCAAAGAGTATCAGGGGCATGCTGTCACGCATGCGTGTCATTATAGGCATACGAAAGAGAGACCTCCTTACTGAGGGGAAAGAGACAACGGGAACGAAAAAAAATATAACTGAAATGTCCAGCAAATGCAACGCTTTTCTCGTTGACTTTTAGCCACTCCGGGCGTATATTCATAAGCTTGGACGAATAGTTGTGTATCCCTTCCATGCATCAGTTCCCCGTACGGTCGACCCCGGAGGTTTCTTCGTGAAAAAATATGTCACCAGAATTGTTCTCATCGCCGCGTGCGTTATCGTTGCTTTCTACTATCTCTTCCCCACCTGGCGGGATTATGATCTCCACCAGCAGCTCAAGAATCTGAGCGGAGACGACAGCCTGCAGTTCGTCGCGAAACATGAATCCGAGCTGCGCGACTCGCGCGCAAAGCGCATCAAGCTCGGCCTCGACCTCCAGGGAGGGATGCGTGTGGTGCTGGAAGTCAACGTCCTGAAACTCATCGAGGATCTGGCAAAGAACCGGGACGACGTGTTCACGCAGATCATGAAAGAGGTGCGCGCGGAGGCAAAGACTTCCGAAGAGTCCCCCGTGCTCCTGCTCCGCCGGAAATTCGAGTCGCGCCAGATCAGGATGAGCCGGTATTACCGGAACCTCCGCGATAACAACGACGACATATTCAAGTTCCTTCAGGACGAATCTACCAAGGCGATCGACAGGGGGATGGAGATCGTCAGGAACCGCGTGGACCAGTACGGCGTGTCCGAACCCTCGATACAGAAGCTGGGGGGGACCCGTATCATCGTCGAGCTCCCGGGGGTCGCCAAGGAAGCCGAAGTCCGGCAGCTCCTTCAGGGGACGGCACTCCTGGAGTTCAAGCTGCTGAAGGAAGCCGACGTCACTTACCGGATCGCCGAGGCGATCGACAAGCTTCTCGCCGCCAGCGCCAAAACCGACACGCTCCTTACCGACAGCCTCCTGGCAGGCACGACGGTACCCGACACCTCCCGGGCTGACACCGCGAGCGCAGAGACCACGAAGATCAAGACCCCCGAAGGGGAGCTCTCACAGGAAGAGTTTACGCGGAAACATCCCTTCTTCTCCACCGCAATTTATACCGAGCAGTTCAAGGGAGTGCTCCTCGTCGCCGAAGACAACAAGCAGAAGGTGCGGCGGCTGCTGGACCGCGAAGACGTCCAGAAGGTGATTCCGAATGACATGGAGTTCGTCTGGAGCGCCAAGACACAGCTCCTCGGCGAACGGGGACAGGAAAAGAAATTCTTCACGCTCTACCCCCTCAAGAAGACCGCCGAGCTCACCGGAGGTGTGATCGTGAACGCGAAGTGGCAGATCGACCCGAGCTACAACCGGCCGATCGTGACGATGGAGATGAACAACGAGGGGTCGCGCGAATGGGCCCGGATCACCGGCGCCAACATCAACAAACGGATCGCGATCGTCATGGACAACACCGTCTTCTCGGCCCCCAATGTCCTCACCAAGATCACCGGGGGCCACTCACAGATCGAAGGGATGGAGAGCGAGGCTGAGGCGAAGCTCCTGGAGATCGTGCTGAAAGCAGGCGCCCTCCCCGCCCCCGTCGACATCATCGAACAACGGTCCGTCGGACCGTCACTCGGCGAAGACTCGATCCGCGCCGGCGTCACGTCGGCGGGTATTGCGATCGGGCTCACGGTGCTGTTCATGGCCGTCTACTACCGGACCGGCGGCGGAGTCGCGGACTTCGCGCTCGTGTTCACCGTCATATTCCTCCTTGCCGTGCTCGCGGCATTCCAGGGGACACTCACCATGCCGGGTATCGCGGGAATCATCCTGACGCTCGCCGTGGCCGTCGATGCGAACGTGCTGATCTACGAGCGCATCCGGGAGGAAACCGCGGGGGGGAAAACGCCCCGGGCCGCCATCGACGCCGGATACAGGAAGGCGTTCACGGCAATTTTCGATTCCAACCTGACCACGCTCATCACCGGAGTGATCCTCTACCAGTTCGGGACCGGGCCGGTGCAGGGGTTTGCGCTGACGCTGATGATCGGTATC
>DASVIU010000570.1:0-4131 GCA_036386275.1 Bacteroidota bacterium
CCTCAAACGCCTGATCGTCGGCGGATACGACGGCGTCTACGAGATCGCGAAGGATTTCAGAAACGAGGGGATGGACCGCTCCCACAACCCCGAGTTTACGATGATGGAACTCTACGTTCCGTACCGGGACTACATCTGGATGATGACGCTCGTGGAGGAACTTGTCAGCGAGGTGGCCGTCGCGCTGAACGGGACGACGCAGGTGGCGGCCGGAGAACGCACGATCGATTTCAAGCCACCCTGGAAGCGGATCACCATGTTTGACGCGATCCTGGAGCACACCGGGCAGTCCCTCCGCGGGAAGGGGGACGCGGAGCTCCGCCGGATCGCGAAAGAATTGCACGTGGCGGTGGAAGACGCGGACGGGGCGGGGAAGATCATCGATGCGATATTCGGCGAGAAGGTCGAGCAACATCTCGTGCAGCCGACATTCATCACCGACTACCCGCTGGAAATGTCCCCCCTTGCGAAGAAGCACCGTTCGGAGGAAGGGCTCGTCGAGAGGTTCGAGGCCATCTGCAACGGCCAGGAGCTCTGCAACGCGTTCAGCGAGCTGAACGATCCGCTCGACCAGCGTTCCCGGTTCGAAGAGCAGATGCGTGCGAAGGCGAAGGGGGAAGCCGAGGTCCAGCCGCTCGACGAGGACTTCCTTCGCGCGCTGGAATACGGCATGCCCCCGACTGCAGGGCTCGGGATCGGGATCGACAGGCTGACGATGGTCCTGACGGGTGAGGAGTCGATCCGCGATGTCATCCTCTTCCCGCAGATGAAGCCGGAAACCCCGGGAACGGCCTGAACCAGTCCGGGCGCAGAACCCCTATGAGAACAGCGTTCCCTTTCGCCACGATGTGCGCGCTTGCAGTTTCCCTTGCGGAGGCCGGGACAAACGGGAGAGCTCTCCTACACGTACATGGTGGCGGAGGGGACGAGCGGGAGCGCCTACCAGGGTTTCACGGCGGCGGAGTACGGCCTCCCGGGGCCGTACAGGCTGTCGCAGCCCGTGGAAGTGATAATGACGGATACGGTGCGCGTGTTCCGAGAGCTCCCGGCATACACGCTGGGGCCGCGCTCCTGCACGCTACAATTTGAAGTCCGGTTAGCGCACCTGTGAACACGATCAGCGTCATCGTTCCGACACTCAATGAAGAGAAGCTCCTCGAGCGGATGTTGCGGCAATTCACTCCGTCTCTGGTGAATCGCTTCGGCATCGAACTCGTCGTGAGCGACGGGGGGAGCGTGGACCGCACGCTCGAGATCGCCGCGGGGCACGCGCACACTGTCGTCACAAACAGGGAGGGGATCAAGCAGACGATCGCCATGGGGAGGAACCTCGGGGCACGAAGCGCGAAGGGCTCGGTTCTCGTCTTCCTGAACGCCGACACGCTCATCGGGGATCCGGAGTCGTTCTTTACTGTCGTCACCGCCGCGATCGACGGGCCGGGGCTCGCGGCGCTTACCTGCAGGGTTGAAGTCTACCCGGACGAACAGCGGCCGCTCGACCGGGCGTTCCACGGCTTTTACAACTGGTTTTTCGCCATGATGAACAGGGTGGGGATGGGTATGGGGAGGGGGGAGTGCCACATTATGAAAAGAGAGGTTTTCGAGAGCGTGTGCGGATACGCCGACGGGATCGCGGCAGGAGAGGACTACGACATGTTCCGGCGTCTGGACCGGGTGGGACGGATAAAGTTCCTGGAAAACGTCGTTGTCTATGAGTCCCCGAGGCGCTACCGGAGGTACGGATACCTCTATGTCACGGTCTCCTGGTTCGTCAATTTCCTTGCCGTCTTTTTTCTAAGAAGGTCGATTCTGAGCGAATGGAAGCCCGTCCGGTAGAACGGGACGGCTTCACGTGACGGACGACAACCGGAGGGAACCATGTTTGACTTTCAGGCTGTTATTAGATACACTACCACGCACTTTAGGCACTTTATGGGGAATGTTTTCATGCGCAAACGATTTTCGCTCGGAACCGTGATACTCCTTGTTGTCGTGAGCGTCATCGCCGGCTCGATGCTCAACCAGCTGATCTCGGGAGACACCATCTACGATCAGCTCCACAAATTCGGCGACGTCCTCAACTACACGGAGAAATACTACGTGGAGGACGTCGACACCGGCAAGCTGACCGAGGCTGCGATCAACGGGCTCCTGAACCAGCTCGATCCCCACTCGGTGTACATCCCGGTGACGGAGATGCAGAAGGTGACCGAGGATTTTCAGGGGAGTTTTGAGGGGATCGGGATCGAGTATCAGGTCCTGGCCGACACGCTCCTTGTGGTGGCACCCATAACCGGGGGGCCGAGCGAAGCGCTCGGCATCCAGGGAGGGGATAAGATCGTCCGCATCAACGACAGCTCGGCGGTCGGCATAACGCAGGACGGAGTGCAGAAAAAGCTGCGCGGCCCGAAGGGGAGCCGGGTGAAGGTCTCCATCGTCCGATCCGGGATCCGGGGGCTGCTCGATTTCGAGATCACGCGGGACAAGATCCCCATTTACACCGTCGATGCCTCGTTCATGATCGACGGCCAGACCGGGTACGTCAGCGTCAACCGCTTCGCGGCAAAGACGCATGATGAATTCCTGGGCGCGCTGACGAAGCTTTCGGGGGAGGGGATGAAGCGCCTGGTTCTCGATCTCCGTTCCAACCCCGGCGGTTACCTCGAGCAGGCGTACAAACTCGTCGATGAGATGATGCCGCGGGGGCGCAAGATCGTCTTCACGAAGGGGCGGAGGCCGGAATTCGACGATGAGTACGTTTCCTCGGGGGCCGGCAAATTCAAGGACGTGACATTGATCATACTCGTCAACTCGAGTTCCGCCTCGGCCAGCGAGATCGTTGCCGGCGCCGTGCAGGACTGGGACAGGGGGCTGATCATCGGCGAGACGACGTTCGGGAAGGGACTCGTGCAGCGCCAGTTTGATCTGAAGGACGGCTCCGCATTCCGGCTGACAACGGCCCGGTATTACACGCCGAGCGGGAGGCTGATCCAGCGCCCCTACGATCATGACAAGGCCAAATACGCCCGGGCGGCGTTCGAGCGCCAGGAGACTGAGGGGGAAAACGTCTCACATTCGGAGGAACGGGATTCGACGCGACCGACGTTCAAGACCATGGGGGGGCGCGTCGTGTACGGGGGAGGCGGGATCACGCCGGACTATATCGTGAAGTCCGATCACCTGACGGAATACACGGTGCAGCTCCGAAGCCGCAACGTCTTCCTTCAGTTTGCAGACAAGTACCTGGACGGGCACGGTGCGGAATTGAAATCCCGCTACGGGAAGAGCGCAGACAAATTCGCGGATGAGTTCGAGGTGACGGGCGCAATGCTCGCGGAAGTCCAGTCGCTCGGGAAAACAGCCGGTGCGACATTCAAGCAGGAGGAATTCGATAAGGACGTCCGGTACATCAAGGCATTCGCCCGGGCATTCATCGCCCGGAGCCTCTGGGGGAACGAAGGCTCTTCCCGTGTCATGCTGCGCGAGGACGCCCAGTTCCGGAAGGCGCTGGAGCTCTTTCCTGAGACCGATCGCATACTGAGCAACCTCTCGAGCCTTAAATGAGGAGACGCCTCTATTCACGCCTGGGGCGCGTGGCGGCGTTGGCGGTATCCCTCGGCGTTGCAGGAATGGTGTCCCATGGGACCTCACGGGCGCAGGGACAGTCTTCCCCCCCCGACCGGGTGTTCGTCGAAGGGGAGGATCTCGTCTACAACGTCAGGTACGGGTTCATCGATCTCGGGCAGGTGCGGATCAAGATCGTGGGGACCGTGCGGGGGAAATCCTCGCTGGCCTTCGAGGGGAAAGCGATCATCGATTCCTACCCCAAGGTACCGTTCGTCGACCTTCACGCCGTCTACGAAAGCCTGATCGACAGCGGGATGTTCTCCCGCAGGTTCCTCGGCAGACAGAAAGACAAGGGGGAGTGGGATTTCTCCAGGTACAATTTCGATTATCCGGACAAGCGGGTCCTCATCGAGGTCGGGACACACGACTCCGTGGTCGTCAAACGTGACACACTTGCGGTCGAGACGGCGTATCACGACGGCCTCTCACTCTTTTTCTACGCGCGGACGAAGCTCTTTTCCGGACTCAAGGTCAATGTCCCCACGGTGATAAAGGAGCAGAAGG
>DASVIU010000571.1:0-1742 GCA_036386275.1 Bacteroidota bacterium
TCAGGATTGGGAGAAGGAATTTTCCGCGTATGAAGGAAACGGACTCCTCCCCGCTTTTCAGACGATCAAACTTCCGAACGACCACACGGAAGGATCGCGCGCGGGAAAACTCACCCCGCGTGCGTTCGTGGCACAGAACGACCAGGCGCTCGGCATGATCGTCGATCGAATCTCACACAGCAGGTACTGGGGGACCTCGGCCATATTTGTGATTGAAGACGACGCACAGAACGGCCCGGATCATGTCGATGCACACCGTACCGTCGCTCTCGTCATCAGTCCCTGGACCAAGCGGGATTTCGTGGACAGTGAGCTCTACTCGACGAGCAGCATGGTCAGGACCATGGAGCTCATACTCGGCCTTCCGCCGATGTCGCAATACGACTCCTCGGCAACGCCGATGTTCAATTCATTCAGCGCGACGCCTGACACTTCCCCGTATGTGTACCGCCGGGCATCGATCGACATTGAAGAGAAAAACGTGCGGGGGGCGTTCGGTCAGGAGAGGAGCGAGGAAATGGACTTCAGCCGGCAGGATGCGGTCCCCGACCTGGAACTGAGCGAGATCGTGTGGCGCTCCGTGCGCGGCTCAGGTTCACCCATGCCGGCCCCTGTCCGGAGCGCATTCGTCCGCGTGCACGGGGGCGAAGAGGGAGACTGAGACCGGGGCCCCTCCTTTCCCCCCCCGGTAATCGAGTTCCGAGCCAAAAAGGCTGTGCGGTATCATGAAGACCGCGAGCGTGATGAGAGCCGCGGCGAGGGCCCAGATGCCGGGACGCCGCACCCTCTTCCGCACGAGCGCAAAAGCGATCCACGCGGCGAGCGCTGCGACGGTTTTGTTGTCGGTCAGGTCGGTCCCGAACGGCCATCCTGTCCAGTATGCGCCGAAAGCGTATTTCTGCACCACAGGTCCCAGAACCAGCCCTCCGGCACTCAGAAGCCCGATCGTCATCGCCGATAACCTCCCGACGTTCTTCATGTCCGAGAACGCCGCCAGGCCTGTCCTCGTCGAAAAGAGCATTGCGGTGAACATCAGGAATATGTGGACGACGAGGATCGCGGGGGGGACATCTCCTTTGAAACGGATCACCGCGGCCTCCTCCTGCGGGAGGGAGAGACTGTCGGATCCGCGACGCAGGATGATGCGGTACTGGAGCTTCCCGATCGGGGGCTGGAGGGGGAGTCCGGCAGCGAGACTGTCTCCCTCCCTCTTCAATGCGACGCTCGTCCACGCGTCATCTGTTTTGTACCGTTTCCACTCCAGCGTCCCGGAAACCGAAGTGTCCCGGGCTATGATCCCCACCGGGGCGTCGGAATCGCCGCCGTGACTTCTCTCGAGCCGGTAGCGTACTGATGTATTTCCGAGCAATGCAATTCCGCCGAGGGGATACGTCGGACCCGTCACACGCTGGTACCAGGCCGATGCCGCCGTGATAAGGAACGAGAGTATCCAGACGACCAGCGTTTTTTTCAATGCGGTTCCCTCTGCTTCGGCCAGAAAAATATCCCCGAATATAGACAAAAATAACCACGTCTGCCCGCTCTCTTGATTCGGAAGCCGATTTTTCCTACCATTCCACGAAGGCAGTGCGCATTGATCCCCTGCCCGGCCCTCCCCGGATTTGATGCACTCTTCATCCACTCCGTTCTTCATCTATCGACTCACGTTCGGTGTTCATCAGGGGGGCGTCATCCCGTCTCTGTGCGCAAGAGAGGGGCACTATCAGGAGGAAAGCCATTCC
>DASVIU010000572.1:0-4834 GCA_036386275.1 Bacteroidota bacterium
GGATCTCCTCGGCCGTCGCGCCGGCAGTCCTGTCTCCTTTCCCCCGGGTCAACGTCAGCCGCCCGAGCTGGTCCCCCGAAGTGAAATCCGGCACCGTGATGATTCCCTCCGTACCGATGACCTCGAGCATCACGCGCCGGAACGGCGCAGTATAGGAGCAAAACACGGACGCCATGACGCCGTCCGGGAATTGCATGGCAATAAAGGCGGATTCCTCTGTCGACGACGCCGTGGGCGCCGGCCAGAGGGTCCCCGTGACCGCGGTGGGCTCCGCGGCAAGCACGTACCGGAGCGTATCGATGCAGTGCACTCCGACATCGTATACCGGGCCTCCCCCGGCGACCGCGCGATCAATCAGCCACGTCCTGTGGCTTATCCTCGCGTCATAGATGAATTCCGCCTTCGCGGCCTTTACGCTCCCGATACGTCCCGCCACAATAAGCTCCCTCACTCTGCGCACCAGGGGCGAGAGCCGTACCATATGACCGACCATCAGCTTCACGCCGCTCTCCGCACACGCGGCAATCATGAGCTCCGCTTCGCGTACGTTGAGCGCCATCGGCTTTTCGACGATCACATGCTTCCCCGCCTTTGCCGCGGCAAGAGTCTCGGGGCAGTGCGCGGAATTCGCAGAGACGATGAACACCGCATCGATGTCAGGATGCTGAACGAGCTCGTCGACGGAGCCGAAAGCCAGAGGAATAGAACATTCGTCTGCTTTCTTCCTTGCCGCTTCGGCAGAACGCTTTTGCAGCCCGACGACCGCAGAATTCATTGTGCGCCGGATGGCCGGGGCGATCGCCTTCTCGGCAAATCGTCCGAACCCGATGATGCCGTACCTGACCGTCCTCTGTGCCATGGATATTCCATTGATTGTTTATGCGGGTGCAAGATACATCCGGGGAAGATTCCATGCAATATCTTAATTTCCCGCCCCGTCGGCGAGGTTGACCCTCCGGGCATGAAATGTTATCTTCGGATATGAAAACCCGCTCCCTCTTGTCCGCTCTCCTGACATTCGCGTTTTCGCTCCCGGCTCTCCCTCAGACAGGGTCCCGGGGGTTTGAGGAAACGGGATCGTGCGCATTCAAGGCGGCAGGGGGGGCGCGTAAGGTGCAGGAGCGGGGGGATTTCTCCGATCCCGGCATCCATGTAACGTACTACAGACTCCGGCTGACACTCTCCCCCTCCTCCGCCCTGCTCACGGGGGAGGTAGAGGCAAAAGCAGTGTGCGTTTCGGAGAGCCTCTCGACGGTACAATTCGATCTCTCGGGGTCGATGACAGTCGATTCCGTCCTTGGGGATGCGGGAAGCCTCCCTTTCATCCAGTTCCTGCAGGGGTTCCAGGTGCAGCTCAAGAAGACGTACCGCAAAGGAGAGATCCTGACGCTCAGGACTTATTACAGGGGAGTTCCGGTCGCTACCGGGTTCGGAAGCTTCGAGTTCAGTTCCCAGGGGGGCGTCCCCTGGATCTGGACGCTCAGCGAACCTTACGGGGCGCGAAACTGGTGGCCGTGCAAGGATGATAACGGCGACAAAGCCGACTCGGTGGATATGTTTGTCACTGTCCCGGCCGGCCTGAAGGTAGGTTCGAACGGCACACTGGCGGGAACACAGGCCAACGGGGATGGAACCACGACGATCCACTGGTCGGAACGGTACCCGATCGCGGTCTATCTTGTCTCGCTTGCAGCCACTAACTATGCGGAGATCGACGACTGGTTCCGTTACAGTCCCTCGGATTCTATGCCGATAGTCAATTATGTTCTTCCCCAATCGCTCAGCGACGGAGTGGGAGCACTCGCGGAGACGAAGAGCATGCTTCGTATCTTCTCCGATGCGTACGGCCTCTACCCGTTTATCAATGAAAAATACGGGCACGCTCAGTTCGGATGGGGGGGTGCGATGGAGCACCAGACAATGACCTCCACAACCAATTTTGCCGAAAACACGATATCACATGAACTCGCACACCAGTGGTTTGGAGACATGATCACGTGCGCAAACTGGCCGAACCTCTGGCTCAACGAAGGGTTTGCGGTGTTCAGCGAGTCAGTTTTTCTGGAGAGATTCTACGGCGCCGGCGCCTACAAAGCGCACATAGGGGACGTCATGACCGCCGCTATGAATGCAACGGGGACACTGTACGTCCAGGATACGTCGACCGTCGCTAACCTGTTCGATTTCAACAGGGTGTACGCCAAAGGTGCCTGGACTTTGCACATGCTGCGTCATGTGCTCGGCGATTCAGTTTTCTTCCGCTCCATGCGGGCCTATGCGGCCGACCCCCGGTTCAGGTTCAGGAGTGCGACGACCGAAGGGTTCAGGAGCGTCTGCGAGTCAGTTTCGGGGAAAAATCTCGGGTACTTCTTCGACGAATGGGTATACGGGGAGGGGTATCCCCGGTACCGTTACCGATGGACATCCGCACCATCCGCGGGGGGATACGGGGTGACCCTGACACTTTCGCAAACCGGCAGTTCGCCGGCAACGCCGTTTTTCAGGATGCCGGTCGATATCAGGCTCGTTGCGGGGGCGCGCGATACGACGCTCACGGTGTTTCATACGGTGACGGGGGAGACATTCACTCTCCAGGTCCCCTTCCCCCCTGCCGATTTGCAGATAGATCCTGACAAATGGATACTCCGCGATGTCACCCCACCCGATGCAATCCTGCCCGAATCATACGCACTCGCACAGAACTACCCGAACCCCTTCAACCCGGGGACATGGTTGTCGTTCTCACTCCCCCACCGGTCGGATGTCACACTGACGGTATACGATCCTCTCGGACGGGAAATCGCGGTGCTCCTCCGGGGACAGATCGAAGCGGGAACACACACTATGCGATGGGAAGGGACTGACGCGGGAGGAAATCTTGTGGCTTCGGGAACGTACTTCTACCGTCTCAAGGCGGGAACGTACACCGGGACGCGCAAGATGATGCTGGTCCGATAAGACCATTTGGCCCTAACGACGATAAGGACGACGCAGCCGGAAAACAATCCCGCCTGAAATCGGCGGGATTGTTCGTCACGCCGAAGATCGGCGTGATTGTTAATGTGCGACCCGGGCGGCGAGGGCGTGGTCGACCATCATCAGCGAAGCGCCGCTCTCACCCGCCATCTTGAGCTGATCGAGGATCGTGACCGCGTTCTTTTCCTCCTCGATCTGCTCTTTGATGAACCACTGCACTTCGACCTGCGTGGCGTAGTCATTTTCCTTCAGTGCGATTTCATACAGCTTGTTGATCAGCGCGGTGACCTTCTGCTCGTGTGCAAGAACCAGATGGAAGATCTCCAGCGGCGACTTGAATTCCGCCGGCGGCTTTTCGACGGCCTGGAGCGTGACGCGCCCGCCCCTGTCGTGCACGATTTCCGCAAGCTTCATCGCATGAGCGAGTTCTTCCTGCCACTGTACGCGCAGCCAGGAGGCAAACCCCGGCAGTCCTATCGATGAGGAGTGCAGGGCCATCGCGAGGTAGAGGTAGGCGGAATTGATCTCGTGACCTATCTGCTCGTTCAACGCTTTCTGCATCTGTTTGCTGAGCATGTGTGGCTCCTTCGTTTAAGTTTGCGGGGAAAAGAAGTGATTCACCTTGAGCTTCAGGGGATCCCGGCGGTCGCAAGTTTCTCGACGAGCGCGGCGTCTTCAGCCGCCTGATCGTCCTCACTCCGGCGAAAAGCCGCGCCGATGTTCCGGAGGACGCGTGCAAGTATGACGCCGGCATCGCATTCGAGCACTGTGAGGTCCGTGGTCCTGACGGGTGCCGATGAGCTGAGCCGCGCAAGATCCGAGTCCAGAAGGACGATCCCTCCGTTGAAGCAGTCGATGACGAATTTGCGTCCGCCGTGGAGCGCCAGGGCAAGGAAGTGGCCGGGGAGGTTGCACCCCTCCACACTCATTCCGAGGCGGTGCGCAACAAGGATGTAAACGCAGGAAAGCGAAATCGGAAGCCCTTCCCGCTTTGTGATCACATGCAGGAGATCACTGTTCCGCGGATTGTAGTACGTGTCCCGCGCCCCTGCAAGACCCTTGATCTGGAAGAGAAATTCAGAAAGGGCGAGCGCATCATTTTCATACAGCCCCGACCGGAATTCCCCGGCAAGAGCATCGAGCGCCTCCCCCAGCGTTCCCTCCGTCGCATCCGTCCGGAGAAAACGGGAGACGAGGTCATGGCCGGCTTCGAGCCGGGGCTTGTCTCCCTCGATGGCCGAGAGACCCGCCCACCCCGCGGAAAGCCTCCTGCGCCTTCCCTCCCGCAGAAGGCTCTGGATGATACGGGAATGTTCGGGGAGAGGCATGCCCCGCAGGTGCTCCTCAAGCGAATCGCCGAATGCCGCAAACTGATTCATGACGGCTCCCCGCACATCGGGGGAATCGTCGTCGAGAAGCCGCAGGAGGTACGGGAGTTGTCTGGGATCCGGCATCGCAGTCCATCACCACCAAGTGAACCGAACCTGCTACTTCACAGAGAGAAGCTCGACCTGAAATATGAGCGTCGCGTTCGGCGGTATCGTTCCCCCTCCGAAACCTGCCGGGCCATAGGCGAGGTCCGCGGGGACGTACAATTCCCACTTCGAACCTTCCTTCATCAACTGAAGGGCTTCGGTCCAGCCTTTGATGACGCCCGAGCACGGGAATGTCGCCGCTTCTCCCCTCTTGTACGAGCTGTCGAACTCCGTCCCGTCGAGGAGTTTCCCGCTGTACTGCGTGGTGACGGTGGAACTCAGCTTCGGCATCTTCCCTTTTCCCGCGACAAGAACCTTGTACTGCAACCCGCTCGGCAGAGTGACGACCCCGGGCTGCTTCTTGTTCATCTCGAGGAACGCTT
>DASVIU010000573.1:0-4973 GCA_036386275.1 Bacteroidota bacterium
AGGGGTCCTTCTGCGCAATGTTGACATCGACCGCGACCTTGACAAAGTACGGGCGGACGGCCTCCATTGCCGACACCACGATGCTGAGACCGATGGCGGCCACGACGTGCCACCCGTACGGCTTCAGGTAGCGGAGCATCCGGCGCATCAGACGACCGTCGTAGGCTTTGCCGAGGATTTCTTCTTCCTGCATGCTTTGTTTGGCTCGTGATTAGATTGCTTCGCTTCGCTCGCAATGACAGCATTTTCCCGGTCATTGCGAGGAGCGTTCTTTGCGACGAAGCAATCTGGTGTACAGCGTAGACCAGGTTGCTTCGCGGCGCCAGGTTGCTTCGTGGCGCCTGGTTGCTTCGCTACGCTCGCAATGACTGGGGAGCTCGCAATGACAGCCACTTGCAATGACACCGGGTTCAGATTGCTTCGCTACGCTCGCAATGACAGCCACTCGCAATGACAGTCAGAGTTGTTCGAGCTCTTCTTCCAGGAGCTGTTTCCGGTGGAGCTCGGCATAGATGCCGCCGAGGGAGACGAGCTCGTCGTGGGTGCCCTGTTCCCTGATGGCCCCACCGTCGAGAACCACGATGGTGTCCGCGTCCTTGACCGTCGATATCCTGTGGCTGATGATGATGCTCGACCGTCCCTTCATGACACCCCGGAGCCGGCTCAGGATCCCCTCTTCGGTGTATGTGTCGACCGCGGAGAGCGCATCGTCGAGTATCAGGATCGCGGGCTTTCTCATGACCGCGCGTGCAATGCTCGTGCGCTGCTTCTGCCCTCCGGAGAGGGTGATCCCGCGCTCGCCGAGGAATGTCTCGTATCCCTTCGGGAAGTCCGCAACGTCATGCGCGATACGCGCGATCTCCGCCGCTTCACGGACGTCCGCCCCGGTCCCCGCATCCATGCCGTAGGCGATGTTGTCGGCAATCGTCTCCGAGAATAGGAACGTCTCCTGCGGCACATACCCGATCGCCCCACGCAGGACTTTCAGCGGGATTTTCCGCACGTCCACGCCGTCGATCAGCAGCTCGCCTTCGGTGACGTCGTACAGGCGCGGAATCAGGTTCACCATCGTGCTTTTCCCCGCACCGGTGTAACCGACGATGGCAAGCGTGCGCCCCGCGGGGATCGTGAGTGAGATCCCTTTGAGCGCAGGCTGTTCCGCCCCCGCGTGGCGGAACGTGACGTTCCGGAATTCGATCGTCCCCTTGATGGACGTGATCCGGTTGTCCGTGACGCCGGTGTCCCTGATTGAGGGTTCCGTGTCCATGATCCTGCTCAGGCGCGCCATGGAGGCCGCTCCCTGCTGGAGCTGGTTGATCACCCAGCCGAAGGCGATCATGGGCCAGATGAGCATCACCTGGTACCCGAAGAACGCGGTGAGCGTCCCTATTGACAGCCGGCCGTCGATCACGCGCGTGCCGCCGTTGTAGAGCGTGATGACGAGGGAGAACCCTATCAGGAGGAACATCAGGGGCCACATGATGGACTGGACCCGCGCGAGAACGAGGTTTTTCTTCAGGTAGTCCCAGCTCATGTCGCGGAAGAGCGCCGTCTCGTGCTCCTCCCGGACATAATTCTTGATGACCCGGATGCCCGAGAGGTTCTCCTGCGCACGGGTCGTGAGCGCGGAGTACTGCGCCTGGCGCTCCTCGAATTTCTTGTGGACGAGCTTGCCGAGCTGGTAGACCGCGAGAGAAACAAACGGAAGGGGAATCAGGGCAAGGAGCGTGAGCTGCCAGTCGGCGTAGAGCATCACCCCGAGGACCATGACGAACGTCATCAGCGTGTCCGTCGGGTACATGATGCCGGGCCCGAGCGCGTTCCGTACGGCGCTGATGTCGTTCGTCGCGAGCGCCATCAGCTCGCCGGTGGGGGTGGTCTGGAAATAGGCGAGAGGGAGCTTCTGGATGTGCGAGAGGAAATCGTTCCGGATGTCGAACTCAACATGCCGGGAAACGACGATAATCGTCTGACGGGTCAGGAACGTGAATATGCCCGCGACGAGAGAGAAGCCGACGACGAGGAACGCGTAGGTGAGGACTCCGCCTTTGTCGAGAACGCCTGTCTGGAGTCCTGTTTTCAGCTGGTCGATGGCCCGGCCCACAAAAAGGGGGAGCGCAACATTGAACATGTTGCTCAACACGACGGTCAGGAGTCCCCAGAGCAAGGTGTTCCTGTACCGTGCCAGATACGGACGCAAGCGAAGGAGCGGCTTCAAACGTTACCCTATGATTTCAAATCCCGTGTACCTGTGAAGCGCTGCCGGCACGACAACTTTCCCCTCGGGGGTCTGATAGTGCTCCAGCAGCGCGGCAACGATGCGGGGGAGCGCCAGCGCCGAACCGTTGAGCGTGTGGACGATCTCGGGCTTCCCCCCGGCGTCGGGGCGGAAGCGTATGTTCATCCGCCGCGCCTGGTATGATTCGAAATTGCTTATCGATGAGACTTCAAGCCATTTCGCCTGTCCGGCGGACCAGACTTCCAGGTCGTATTTCTTGGCCTGGGTGAAACCGAGTTCTCCCGCACACATGAGTAACACCCGGTACCTTAGTCCGAGTTTCTGGATCAGGCGCTCCGCGTCCGCACGCATTTCTTCAAGGTCGTCGTATGACCTCCCGGGATGGACCAGTCTGACAAGCTCGACCTTGTTGAACTGATGGACCCTGTTGAGTCCCCGCACATCCCTCCCGTACGAGCCCGCTTCGCGCCGGAAACACGGGGTGTACGCGCAAAACCGGACCGGCAATTGCTTCTCGGTGAGTATTTCGTCCCGGTAGTAATTGGTCACCGGCACCTCGGCGGTCGGCACCAGGAACAGCTCGTCACGGGGCACGACATACATCTGGTCCTCTTTGTCCGGAAGCTGACCCGTCCCCGTGACGCTCGCCGCATTCACCATCAGCGGCGGGCTCATTTCCGTGTAACCCCGGCCGCGGGCTTCGTCGAGGAAGAAATTGATGAGCGCCCGTTCGAGCTGCGCGCCCCGGCCGATGTACACGGGAAACCCCGCACCGGTGATCTTGGTTCCCCGCGCGAAGTCGATGATCCCGAGTTTCTCCATCAACTCCCAGTGCGGTTTGAGCGGAAAATCAGACTCCGGCTCTTCCCCCCGGGTCGCCACGGTCTGGTTGGCCGCGGGGGTTTTTCCGGGGGGAACGCTCGCATGAGGCATGTTGGGGATGAGGAGAAGCGCCGCACGGAGCTTCTCCTCGACGGCCCCGAGAGAGGCGTCGAGTGTCCTGATTTCCTCCGCCACGGTGCGCATTTCCGCGATGAGTGAGGAGGCATCCTCCCCCTTCGATTTCATCCTCGCGACATCCGCCGACACGGTGTTCCGGCGGCTCTTGAGCGTCTCCACTTTCTGCAGTACCCCCCGGCGCTGTTCGTCCGCCGCGAGCGCCTCGTCGACCGGCGATTCATCTTCTCCCTTCAGCCGCACACCCGCCCTGACTTCCCCCTCGTGGTCACGTATGTATTTGATGTCGAGCATTGTTCGTTTATCTTCAGTGTTTCCCGCGGCCGTGCGGCTGTCCGGGGACCGGTCCGCTGTCGGCCGCCCTCCGTTTTCCGCGGGAGATCTGGTTCTTGAGCACAGCGAGCCCCTGTTCGATCGTTGACGGCTGGATGCCGAGCTCCACTTCGGCTTTCAGCGTGATCAGGCCCGACTTGAGCGGCCGGTGCGCGGGCTGCCGGAGCGAGGCGGTCTTGATGGGAGAGATCAACGAGGCGTCCAGGCTGAACGCGCGGGCAATGCGCATGGCGAACTCATGCCGGCTGACGATGTCCCTCCCCGCGATGTTGTAGACGCCGGTCCTTCCGAGCTCCACGCCGCGGAGCAGGCCGTAGGCGAGATCATCGGCGAGCGTGGGGTTGCCGAACTGATCGTCCACGATCCTGACCGGGGTCTGCTTCTCAAGGCTCTGTATGAGCCAGAGCGCAAAGTTCTGCTTGACGCCGGGCGCGAACCCGTAGAGAATCATCGTGCGCGCGATGAGGTAATTCATCCCCGACGCCCGGAGCGAATTTTCACCCGCGAGCTTCGTCTTCCCGTAGTAGCTCAAGGGTTCCGGCCGGTCGTCCTCCGTGTACGGCCCATTTTTCCCGTCAAAGATATAGTCGCTCGAGACATGGACGATCAATGCGCCGGTACGTCTGGCCGCTTCGATGATGTGCTCGACCCCTCCGACGTTCACTTTCCAGGCCGTTTCCCGCTCGGTCTCGCACGCGTCCACGTTCGTGATTGCGGCGCAGTTGATGATGACATCGGGCTCGGAGTGCGCGACGACCTGTTTGACATCCTTCTTCGACGTGATGTCCGCCTGGACGTATTCTGCCGGTTCCATGGGGCGGACAGGGGCGTTTTCAAACGACGTGAGGGTCACGGAGGCGGGAGTGCCGCGCACAAGAAGCTCGGCGACCTTCTGCCCGAGCAACCCGTTGCTCCCGAAGACGAGCATGCGGTGGTTGTTCATCGGAGGAGATCCTCGAGAGCCGTGGCTGCGTCCGTCTTCCCGTCGCGGTATTTTACAAGCACGGGGGTGGCAAGCGAGAGCCCCATCTGCCGGCCCCAGTCGGTGTCGAGCGGGCGGCTCCCCGGGACGATGACGGCGTCCTCCGGAATGACAAGGGGAGTGGTTTTTGTCTTCCTGTACACCGTCTGCTTCACGGCGTCGTAGACCGCGGTCCCGCCGGTGATGATCACGCCGGCGGCGATGACGGCCCCCCGGCTGACGATCGTCCCTTCATAAATCCCGCAATTGCCGCCGATTAGCACGTCGTCCTCGACGATCACCGGCATCGCACCGACCGGTTCGAGGACCCCGCCGATCTGGGCGGCCGCGCTGATATGCACGCGTTTCCCGATCTGCGCGCAGGAACCGACAAGCGCATGCGAATCAACCATCGTCCCGGTGTCGACATACGCGCCGGTGTTGATGTACATCGGAGGCATGCATACGACCCCCCGCGCAACA
>DASVIU010000574.1:0-1725 GCA_036386275.1 Bacteroidota bacterium
GAAGCGCGCCAATCGGGGGGATGTCGAGATCAAGCGACTCGAGGCACGAACTGATATACCTGCGGCTGAACCCGCAGTCCACCATGACCGCAGTCTCCCCGTTCCAGACCAGGGTGCAGTTCCCTGCGCTCGAGCTCCCGAGTACCCGGAGGTGCATGGCGTCAGCGGAGCGACGTGGTGACGTCCGGCGCGAGTCCTGTCGCCGGATACCAGGGGGAGAAGTAGCCGCGATCTGTCACCTGATCCCCCTTCCACACTCCCCACGAAGGGAGCCCCTGGAACCGCTTCGTCATCTGATACACCGCGAGAGCGCTGTTCCCGAGAAACAGGTAGACCGCTTTTGAAGAGTTCCATGGGTTCGGCATCGCGACAAACAGCCCGTCGTCCGCCTCTCCGTATGTCTTCCCTTCCCAGCGGAAGAAATTCTTCCCCGCATCAATCCCCAGCGCGGGAGCCAGCCTCGCAACCAGTGCATTGTCGGCCGCGCCTCCCAGCACAATCAGATCGTGCGAGGAGAGATCGGCGTCCGCCAGGGCGGCGTCCTGCCGCACAGGAGCAAACGTTTCGGTAAACTGGTCGGCAAGGACCGTCTGAAAGCGGAGCGCGGACGCACGGTTCGACTCCGTGTGCCGGTGCGTGCCGTAGACGATCAGGCCGGATGTGAAATCGTCGAAGTAGTTTGAGAATGTATACATGTTCTTCTGTGATACCGGGATGTCGTTCCCGCAGTTGAACCTGACGCCGAGGGGGGGCGCAGACACGCGGAAGGAGAACGACTCATCCGCGCCGGAGATATTGACCCGCCTCCAGATCTTCTCCGCGGCGGTTTCAATGACGACGCTCGTGCAGAATGTGTACGGCGTCCCTTCCTGTCTCACGCGGAGCGCAACCGTCCACCCCTCCGTGGTCTGTACGGAGGAGGTGCTCACCACGGGGGCGGGGATATCGGATCGTTCGAGCCACTGCATGAGGAAGGAGCGCGGGACTCCCGCTTCTACCGCAGCGGAAACGAATTCGCCCGTTGTCATAAGCTTCTCCGCAAACTTCGAATGAATACTCCCCATCAGCGACGAGAATTTGCGATTGCCGAGGAAAAGGCGGATCTGATGAAGGAGGTATGTCCCCCGGAGACGCGGTATCAGATAGGAGCCGTACGAGTCGTAGCGCCGTTCCTCTTTCAGCGGGGGGACGGATCCTTCGCGCGATGTCGTGTAGAGAAGCCGGCACTTCATCTCCGCGAGCTGGTCCCTGAGTGCTCCCATCGCCGCGCGGAACTCCGCGGGGAGAGAATTCAGCATCGACCAGTAGGCGGCGGTCCCGCTCACGAACCAGTTCTCAGATTCCGAAGCGGGGAACACGGTGTTCATCCAGAGCAAACGTTTGTCGAACGTATAGAAATCCCTGACGCTATCCAGGTCCTCGACACCGGCCTTTGGACGCGGGGCCGGTGACCCGGGTCTCAGCGCTTCGAGTTTTTCAGCAACAAAGACGGGGCTCACCGCTGAATACCCGAGCGAGAGGTGCGGCTGGGCTCCGGGGAGGTCGGCAATCAACCGGCTGTTTTTCTCCGGCAGCTTGTCTCTCATTGTGACTTTGCCGAAGTTCGCCAGGAAGACTAGTTTTTCCGCCATCGCCGATGTCGTGACTTTTCCGTCGCAGGCGTGCGGCCGGTTCACAGGAGAGGACGCGAGAAGTGCGACGGCTTCGTTCGCGTCGACGAGCCCC
>DASVIU010000575.1:0-1593 GCA_036386275.1 Bacteroidota bacterium
AAGAAGGGAATCGAACTCGTAAAGAAAGGATAAAGAATCGGGACGGATGCGATCCAGAGGTCACAATTGCCAACTCCCGGTGTCGAAATGTCCATTCCTGGGAACGCACGCCGGGTACAAAAACGAGAAATTTGCAAAAGCGCCCTATTATGGCTACTTTTCCTGTAATGGCGTGCAAATTGCATCATATTTCGTGATATCCATGTCCCCCAACAGGTGCCTCCGAATCATGAAACCACGAGACAAGAAGGAACTCAAAAAGAGCCGCCTTGCCACGCCGGTCAGGGCGGAAGAGGCACTACGGGAAAGCGAACAATTTCTCCGCCAGGTCATTGATCTCGTCCCTCACTTCGTGTTCGTCAAAGACGAGGAGAGCAGGTTTCTCCTGATGAACAGGGCGATCGCGGATGCCAACGGCACCACCGTCGAAGGAGCCCTCGGAAAGACTGACACCGATTTCTCCGTCACTCCGGAAGAGGCACACAACTTCCACCTGGACGATCTTGCCGTCATACGGGGGGGGAAACCGAGGACCATCGCCGCCGAGCCCTTCACGGACGCGAAAGGGAACGTCCGGTACCTCCAGACAACAAAGATCCCGTTTCAGTTCGGACCCGACAAGACTCCCAGCCTGCTCGGCGTGGCGGTGGATATCACCGACCTCAAACGATCGGAACAACGACTGCAGGAGAGCGAGGAGAAATACAGGAACTTCGTCGAGCGCGCCCATGACGGCATCGCGGTCATTCAGGACGGGATCGTCAGGTATCTTAACCCCGTGCTCGCGGACTTTTTCGGGGGCCCCATCGAGCAGATCATCGGGACCGAGTTCACGCTCTACGTCCACCCTGACGAACTCCATACACTTGCGGACAACTACAGGCGGCGGATCGAAGGTCAGCCGGTCCCCTCGACATACGACACGATACTCCTGAACGCAGGCGGACATCCGATCCCCGTCGAGGTCAATGCGGGGCGTATCCAGTACGACGGGAGAAGCGCGGACCTTGTCGTCATACGGGACACCCGGGAACGGAGGAAGGGAGAAGAGGCGGTGGCCCGCCGGGATGCGATCCTCAAGATCGTCCGCGACGCCGCAGAGCAGTTCCTGAAGTCGCCGGATCCGGAGTCGACGATCAACGACCTCCTGAAACGGCTCGGGAGAATCATGCGGGTTGACCGGACATATATATTCGAAAACTCCAGGGAGGCGGACGGTGCGCTCGTCGCTACCCGGCGGTTCGCGTGGGCCTCGGACGGGGCGGGAACGGGAGCGGGCGAGCACGGCATCGAACAGGTCCGGTTCGCTCTGCCAAGTCATGCGCGCTGGGAACAGGTGCTCGGCGGAGGGGAAGTGATTTATGGCGACAGCGAAGCTTTTCCCCCGGACGAACAAGTCGCCCTGCGCGAGGGGAACATTCAGTCAATTCTCGCCGTCCCGATATTTGCCGGCAAGGAGTGGTGGGGGTTCATCGGATGCGATGACTGCCATTCGAACCGCTCATGGTCGGTACTGGAGACCGATGCGCTCACATCCCTGGCAAGCATGCTGGGCGCGGTGATGCAGCGGCGGAAAACAGAAAAGGTCCAGCA
>DASVIU010000576.1:0-3321 GCA_036386275.1 Bacteroidota bacterium
TGACCGACGGTCCGGTACACGTACCCAATGAGAGTACATATGCCGAAGTTTACGAAAAGGCTGACCACAGTCCTTCCGAACGGACCGAATCCACCGGTGTCCACTCCGCCGGAGCGCTTCCGCTGCCAGTTCTGGATTGCAAAGAGGAGGTGATCGAAGAGAACGCAGGGAATTGTGGCCACAGCAGCAGATAGCAGAATCTCGTCGGGATCCACGATTCTTTTGCTTTTAGTTTACATAGCGAGTATATTTAAAAAACGCTTGATTAGCAAGGCATTCTTGTCCTTCCCCTGATCCTGGAAAATTTCCGGATAGGCCCTGACCTAACGCGGAGCCGAAGCATGCAATCTCTTCTTTCATATGTTGAGTCCAACAAAGACCGGTATCTCTCCGAGCTCAAGGGCTTGCTTGCAATTCCCAGCATAAGCACCAATCCGGAGAACAGCGAAGACGTCCGGAGGTGCGCGGGGTGGATGGCCGATCACATGAAAACGATAGGGCTTCAAAACGTCGAAATTTTCCCCACTCCGGGGCATCCGATTGTCTACGGCGACTGGCTCAAGGCGCCGGGTAAGCCGACAGTTCTCCTCTATGGCCACTATGATGTCCAGCCCCCGGAGCCCCTCGACCTGTGGACATCTCCGCCGTTCGAAGCGACGATCAGAGAAGGGAACCTCTTCGCGCGCGGTGCCGCAGACGACAAGGGACAGGTTTTCATTCACCTCAAGAGCCTTGAGGCGTATCTCCGTAACGGGGGCGACCTGCCTGTCAACGTCAAACTCCTCATCGAAGGGGAGGAGGAGATCGGCAGTGATAACCTTGAAGCGTTTGTACGGGAGAAGAAAGAGCTCCTCAAATCGGACCTCGTTCTGATATCCGATTCTTCGATGTTCGCAAAAGGAGTCCCCTCTATCTGCTATGGCCTGCGCGGGCTTGCGTACATGCAGATCGACCTCGTCGGACCCAACAAGGACCTCCATTCCGGTTCGTTCGGAGGGACCGTCCACAATCCGATTCAGGCCCTGACGGAGATCATAGCTCAGCTTCACGACAAGAACGGCAAGGTGACTATTCCGGGGTTCTACGCGGGGGTTCTCCCCCTGTCGAAAAAAGAGCGTGATGCATACAAGAAGCTACCCTGGAGCGACAGGAAATACGCGAAGGAACTGGGAGTGGAGAAACTCTACGGTGAGAAAGGGTTCACGACGCTTGAGCGGGTCTGGGCGAGGCCGACACTCGAGTGCAACGGGATATGGGGGGGCTTCACCGGCGAAGGAGCGAAGACCGTGCTTCCCTCGAAGGCGTCTGCAAAGATATCGATGCGGCTTGTCCCCAATCAATCCTCCGCGAAGGCCGCAAAACTCTTCGAAAAGCACATACGCAAGATCGCACCGAAGAGCGTCAAAGTGACAATCCGCAATCTCCACGGCGGCGAACCCGCGATCACCCCGATCGACAGCCCCGGAGTCCAGGCCGCAGTCTCAGCGCTGGAAAAGGGGTTCGGCAAGAAACCTCTCTACCAGCGCGAAGGCGGATCGATCCCCATCGTCGTGCAGTTCAAGGAACTTCTTGGCATCGATACCGTCCTGCTCGGATTCGGACTTCCGGACGAGAATGCGCATGCGCCGGACGAGTTCATCAGTCTCGACAACTTCTTCGGCGGCATACGCACGTCAGTCCACTTTTTCAATGAACTCCCACATTTCATGAAGGAGAACGGAAAGAAGCGCTGATTCCTCCGGTTCTGCACATATGTTCTGAAATGTCGTCCCGCTCCCGGTTCTCTTCCGTGCAAGCATGACTGCGCGTTGAATCTCACCGCCGTAATTTGTATATTTAAAATCAATTCGTTCATGCTGGCGTAGCTCAGTTGGTTAGAGCACCAGATTGTGGATCTGGGGGTCACTGGTTCGAATCCAGTCGCCAGTACCATTCGAAGTGGTCGAGAGTATCTTTACTTGACCACTTTTTTGTTCTGACTTTTGAATATGTTTGCCCATCCGTCCCTTTGTCATTCCGTATTCGGTTCGGAATCCATTCAGGTGACGGGTACTGAACCCAGTTCAGGACAACAAAGACTGCGCTTCAGAGCTAGCCGTTTCACCCCTTTCTGCGAAACTGCTGAGCACTTGCAGCCCCTTCCACTCACCTCATCCTTTTGTTGACTTTGGTCATGCGCCAGAGTACATTTGCTCAATCATGCGCACGATGGCGTCGTCAGCCATCGAGCCGCCGCTCTGGACCCTTGTTTCTTCTCCTGCTGCAGAGCCCTCTACGACGACCCTGCTTGGCTGCGAGCCTCAAAGTATACTGATTTTGTCTTGGCACAAGAGCTCAATGGCTGGATGTAGAAGTTAGTGTGCCGGCGAGCGGGGGCACATCCGTTGAGTGAAAATCAGAGGTGCCAAATGAGTAAGCCCGCCGGAACGAACCTTGTCGTGGTCAAGAACTTCCCCAATCGCGCACTTGCTGAAGCAGGGTGTCAATTTCTGAAACAGGAGGGGATTGAATCTGTCAATCGGTCCTCAGATACAGTCGGCACGGGGACCTATCAGGGAATTGACCTCTACGTTCAACAAGGGAATAGAGAGAAAGCCCGACAATTGCTTGAAAGGTTGTACGATGGTATCTGACCCTTGCGGTCAGCATCGTATCACATCTCCTGGAGGTAACGGGATAGCCCCTGGCTCTTCGCTTTCGGAGCAGGAGACGTATATGTGTTGGCACCCCTTAAACCCGAGCACGACCATCAAGTTCGAGTGGCCGAGAGCATCGCATGTTGTGCTCAAGGCGTTTAACACGCTCGGACAAGAAGTAACGATGTTGGTTGATGCTGTCGAAGAACTCGGATACAGGTCGGTGCAGTGGAATGGAAGCAGCGTGGCAAGCGGGGTGTATTTGTAGGGGATTCAAGTGGGTAAATACGTTCAGACGAGGAAGATGCAAATTTTGAAACAGGGAGGATTTGATGAGCAGACTCGACACAACATGGAAAGGGACGTCCGGGTATTTATGCCGGGGGTGGCTGCAATCGGTCAGGACTGGCCAACGACCAACGGTGGTCCATAGCTCTTGAACACAATGTGAGGTAGAGTACGTTCAGACATCCATGTGTTGCAAAGTGAACGGGGCCGCTTGCCCGGGGTTCACTGGTCCAGGGTTCGATGGACCAACACCGAACATTCTTTCGGTCACATACAAATCAAAGGAGGACTATTATGAAGAGACAATTCAGTATTTGGCTGCTAGGCTTCGGGCTGTTGATTGGTATTTCCATTCCCGCTGTAGCACACGCACAAGATTGGGCAATCAAAGCAGACT
>DASVIU010000577.1:0-3557 GCA_036386275.1 Bacteroidota bacterium
GTCGAGACCCGGTTGGAAAGGATACGGAAGCAGGTCCACAGGGCGGGGGATGAGCAGGGAAAAAAGGAGATCCCCCTCCTGGAACGATGCCACAAAATCCTTGACGGGGGGAAGCCGCTCCGCGAGACGACGTTCAGCAGGGAAGAAATGCAGGTGCTCAGGGGATACCAGCTTCTCTCCGTCAAACCGATGTTGATCGCACTAAACCTCGACGAATCGCAGCGGAGCACCGCCGGCGACCTCCTCCGCCGCGCCGTGGAGGGGAAAGAAGGCGCGAACACGAGAGTGCTCTCGTTTTTCGGAAAGATCGAGATGGAACTCTCCGAGCTCGGAGAGGAAGACGCGCGGGCATTCATGGAAGAATACGGGATCAGGGAGTCTGCTCTCGACACGCTCATTCGCGAAGCGTATGCACTCCTCGGCCTCCAGTCTTTTTTCACGGTCGGGGAAGACGAATGCAGGGCATGGGCGGTCAGGCGGGGGGCAACCGCCCAGGAGGCGGCGGGGGTGATACACTCCGACTTCATCACGTCGTTCATACGCGCGGAAGTGGTCGGCTATGACGATTTCCTCGCCCAGAATGGATCTTTCGCCCGGGTTAAAGAATCCGGCAGGTGGAGGCTCGAGGGAAAGGAATACATCGTCAGGGACGGGGATATCATGACGATACGGCACAGCTGACGCATCAGAGCTTTTCCGAAATCTCCCCGACGAGCCTTTCGACTGCTTCGCGAAGCGCCTGGGCATTCGGCGTATTTCCCCCGCCGTTCTGATCGGAATTCAGGCTCCCCCACTCCGTCGAAACGTCGGCACCGACGGAATTGTCCGTCTTGCTTCCTGTCTTCCGGAAGCTCTGCATGATCTGACCTTTCGATACGGAAATCAGGTCCCCTTGGATCGTCACCGTCGCACTCACCGTGCGGAGCGAAGAGCCGAGAGACTGGCCGAGGACGCTGATCCCCCCCACACCGTTCGAGCTGCTTGCCGCCTCGGCTTCGAGTATCGTCCCGATCACGACGTAGTCGACTCCGTTCTTCTTCCCCAGTTCGACCGCCTTCTCCACATCGATCGACGCCGATTCGTCCGGACCCGGTTTGTACTGTATGAACTTCGGAAGGAATTTCTTGTTCTGAAGGAACTCCGACCGGATGAATTTCGCCACCTGCTCGCCGAACGCCGGGCCGACCCCTGCCGCATCTTCAAAAGGGAGTATGCCGATCTTCTGTGCCGTGGCAAGCCCGGGGAGAATGCACAGCACCAGGGCCAATGTCAATGTTTTCATGGCTTATCCTTCCGCGGTATTGACTGTTCATGGCCGACACGCGCGTCGACGGAAAGACCGCCTGCTCCCACGATAAAGAGAAAGAGGGTGCCAAGGAGCATGGCGTAATCGACACGGGCCTCGTGTGCGAAGTTCCAGAACCCTTTCGACACCAGGAGAGGAATCTTTGTCGTCAGTATCGCAACGGAGATGTTGATGAACAGGACAAGGGATGCGAAACGCGTCAGGAGCCCGATCAGAAGGAGAGCCCCGAAGAGGATCTCACAGACCCCGACGAACGGGGCCATGACCTCGGGTGACGGGATCCCGATTTTTATGAAGCGCCCGACACCCAGTTCTCCCGGGAAGAGGAATTTCTGTATCCCTTCCGAGAAAAAGATCCCCCCCACAACGAGACGGACCAGGAGCACCGCCCCGGGGGCGTTCGTGGACAACAGTTTCCGCATCGACGGCATTTCCTCCTCCTCCGCCTCTGTGAGTTGTTCTTAACAGTCCTTATCAGCGCCCCAGTATGTACAGCGTGACGCTCCCCGGCTCAATGGGAGGCCGCGGACGGGGCTGCTCCGCTGTCGGTGACGGAACAGGCCCGAACCTGGCCGTCACAGTGTACAGAAGGTGGGTCTTCTCGTCCACAGCCATCGTCCGGGCCCTGCGCGGTGTCTTCGCATTTTCGAGAACGCCCGGCTTCTCCCCTCCCGCGACCGTCAGCGTACCGTCCCCGTTGGAACTGAACGCGAGGCCTGTCCCGTGGTCGTATGCCGTCGCATCGACCCCTTCGCCGATCGGGATTGAGGTGACGACGCGCCCGGTCTTCACATCCAGGACGACCATCAGCTTGTTGGAACATCCCGAGTACAGCATGTGGTGCACCCGGTCGATCGCCAGGCCGCTGGGTTCCTCACCCGGGGCGGTCGACCATGTCTGTATCACTTTCAGGGTTTTCGGATCGAATGCGACAACCTGGCTCTTGTCCTCGATGTTCACATAGACGTGTCCTTCTCCGTCTGAGACGGCGAATTCCGGTTTCCCGCCGAGAGGCACCATCCCGGCGATTTCCCCCGTCGCAGTCTCCAGCGCGGTCGCATTCCCGCTCCCCCCGTTGAACGTGAAGATCCGTTTCGTATACGGGTCGAACATGATCGCATCCGGGTTGCGGGCCCCGATCTTGACGACCGCGAGGGTCGCGAGTGTTTTCAAGTCGAAGACTGTCACGGAGGAATCGCGGCCGTTGCTGATGTATCCCTTCCCGCCTCGCTGATCAACGGCGATGCCGTGGACGCCGGGGGTGGGTGCAATCTCCCCGATCACTTCACGCTTGAGGAGATCCACGACCTGCACCCTGGTCCCCCGCGAAATATAGGCCCGTTCCGCCGATGTATCGACCGTCAGGTAATCCCACCCCGTGTCGCCGGCGAGACGGACGCTGTCGATGATGTGATATCCGGGGGCACCGGGACGTCCCTGCGCCGGCAGGGCGAACAGGAGCAGACAGAGGCAGGAGGCGGAGATCACGGTATGGAGTCTCATTGTTTTTCCTTTTGATGAGGGGACACGCCGGGGAGACGCACCAAGATAGGTGACATTCCCTCCAAATACAAGGCACACGGCGCCGCAGGCAGGTTGATTCTCACCAATAATCCCTCTAGTTTTGAAAATTCCGAACCTCACTGGAGTACTCCCTTGCCAGGACAATCGACGAAACGACAGGCCGCACCCGCCGAACCCCTCGATCCGGTTGAGCGCTACGTCCCTTTGCTGTTCAAGGCGGCGGTGTACGCATTCCTTACGGTGTTTTTCTTTCAGGCGCTGGATGCATTTTACGAGTATCGCCCGGGGATGCGCTGGGGGAATTTTCTTTTCATCTTCCGTACGTTCACGTTCCTCCCTCTCCATGAGGGGGGCCACTTCCTGTTCAGCTTCTTCGGCAGGACACTGTACGTGCTGGGAGGCTCGTTCTGGCAGATTGTGTTTCCCCTCCTCTGGTTCATCATCGCGTTCCGCCAGCGCTCACAGGTCTTCCCGTTCGCGCTCTTCTGGGTCGGCGAAAACATGATGGACGTCAGTCTCTACATCCGGGATGCACCCGTCAGGATGCTCCCGTTGCTCGGAGGTGACAAATCAGGACATGACTGGCACTATCTTCTCGCGGAGTGGGGAGCCATGGATTCGGCCGGGACGGTGGCAGACATCATGTTCTACGGAGGGGTCATCATATGCGTCGGTGCGATCGCCACAGGGATCGTCATGGCGGGGATCTCCTTCATTCAATCCGGCC
>DASVIU010000578.1:0-1563 GCA_036386275.1 Bacteroidota bacterium
ACTTTTATCTACCTCGAGCTTGCCGATGTCCGTCGTGGATTGCCCCCGCGAGCTCTTCACCGTGTCGATGCCGCGGCCGACGATTCCCTTGTTGGACGCATAAGCCTTCCCGGTCTCCTCGCTGATCTTCCCCTGGGTGAAAAGCTCGACGATATAGTCGTCGAAGGTGATCATTCCGAAGGCCTTCCCTGCCTGGATGATCTCGTAGTAGGTCTTCCCCTCCGATTCGCCGTGAAGGATTGTATCCTTCACCCGGAGGTTCGTCCCCATGACCTCGAAAGCGGCGACGCGCCCGCCACCTTCCTTGGGGAGGAGGCGCTGGCAGACAATCCAGCGGACCGTGTCGGAGAGCCGGATCCGGATCTGGGTCTCCTCTTCCGAGGGAAACATCCCGATGACACGGTTGATCGTCTGTCCGGCGTCAACCGTATGGAGGGTGCTGAGGACCAGATGTCCCGTCTCCGCGGCGGACAGGGCGATCTCGACCGTCTCCCGGTCCCGCATCTCGCCGACGAGGATTACCTTCGGCGCCTGGCGGAGCGCGGCGCGGAGCCCATTCGCGAAGGTGTCGAAGTCGTTTCCCATCTCCCGCTGGTTGAAGGTCGCCTTCTTGTGGGGATGGGAGAATTCGACCGGATCCTCGAGCGTGACGATGTGGACGGCTTTATGCTCGTTGATTTCGTTCAGGAGCGCCGCGAGCGACGTCGACTTGCCGCTTCCCGTCGCGCCGGTGACCAGGATGATCCCGTTTTTCTCCTCGGCCATCTTGTGGAAGGCCTCGGGGAGGTTCATGTCCTGGAAGGTCGGGATCCGGGTCTCCAGCTTTCTCAGGACGATGGAGTAGTCGCTCCGCTGGGAGAAGATATTCACGCGGAAGCGCGCCTTGCCCGGCAGTTCGTACGAGGAATCGCACGATCCCTGGGCTAGGAGGATCTCCGTGAGCCGCCGGTCCTGGTGGATCAGGTTCAGGGCGAAGATCTCCGTCTGGAAGGGGGTCAGCTTCTGGATGGGCGGGTCCATCTCCACGCTGGTGAGCTGTCCCGAAGTCTCCACCTGGAAGGGTCTTCCCACCGTGATGTTCAGATCTGACGCATTCTTGTAGGCGTCGAGCATCTTGCCCAGGATATAATCAATCTCCTGTTTTCTCATCACTTGCCTCCTGTAAAAATCGGTGTTCCGTCGGCCGCTCAGACCTCGGTGAAGTCCGTCGGCGGATTCTTCAGGAACGGCCGGAACCGCTGCTTGTCGTTCGCCTTCAGGTACGCCTCGTCGCCGCTGATCCACCCCTTGTTCAGGAGTTCCTGGATCGCGTCGTCCAAAAGCTGCATCCCGTACTTCTTCCCGGTCTGGATCATGGAGGGGATCTGGTAGGTCTTCGATTCTCGGATCAGGTTCCGCACCGCGGAGTTGGCGATCAGGATCTCCATGGCGGCGCAACGCCCCTTCTTGTCGACCCGCTTGAAGAGGACCTGGGCGATGACCGCCCGGATGCCGTCGGCCAGCGTCGATCGGATCTGCATCTGCTCGCTCGCCGGAAACACCTCGATGATCCGGTCGACGGTC
>DASVIU010000579.1:0-15060 GCA_036386275.1 Bacteroidota bacterium
GGGGATGAGGTGTTCGGCAGCCTGAACGACTATTACCTGAACATGTCGGGGGGAAGGTTGAGGGTCCATGCCATCGTTATCAACCGGAAGGAGAGCCTCCACGGAAAACCTGTCTGGATAACGCTTGGCCAGAGAAAGCAGGACTATCAGGCGACCGATAACGCAGTTTTCTCTGACGCAGTTAACGCGGCCTACAGAGAAGGATTGGATCCATCGGTTTCCGACAGTACCAAACTTGCGATCATCTACGCGGGGAACACATATTTTCTTGGCGGGGGGCTTAATCCCAAGAACGGATGGGAGGGGACGGCCTACACCATGAGCGAAGTCCAAGGAAGGCCGTATAACCAGGAGCTGCCGAATGCGAAGTTCTCGAGAATTGGCATTCACTGTCACGAGTTCGGTCATACGCTCGGCATCGGCCACTCGACCGGCGGCAGGGCCGATCTAATGTACGGCGGCACGTCAAACGGTTCTGTGGAGGGGAATGCACCCGCGCCCTTCAACGCCATCGTCAGATCACGAATGGGATGGGCAAATGTGATTCCCGTGGAAAATGTGAATAGCGAAGGAGTTGATGTCTCCTACTCGCTCACCAATCCCACGGTCTACCTCATGAAGAACAGCCAGGAGGATCAGTTTTATATTGAGAACCGGAGATTCGATCAGACGATGAATATCGGCGGGACGCGCGTCCCGGATTACAACAACGTGAAATTCTTCCCGCCGGCAGGCCCCCACCATTCGATAACCCAGGGGATATTTGTCTGGCGTGTGAACACGTTTGGTGACGTTCTTGATCCGGGCTATTCGACCGAGGGACTGGTGTATGCGAGCGGGCGGTATGGCAGGACGTTTCCTGAAAACGAACGGTCCGACACGGACGACGGTGTCCCCTTCCCGGGAGTGAGCAACAAGAGGCTCCTCTCACCCTGGTCTGATCCCCGAAACCCGTACATCAAGGAGGTCGACTATTTTGGCTCAGGGTCGACCCACTACACGCTCTTCGTCCCGAACACAAAGGGCGGGTCGAACTGCGGTATGGAGGTGTTATCCGAGAATTGTGCCGGCGGGACGTTCCGTGTGAAGTTCTATACGTCAAACCCGCCCAATCCTGCGCTCGCCCGTCTGCCGGTCCCTGACAGCGTGGGCTCCTATGACAGCAGGCGGACGATTGTACGCCAGGACCCGGAAACATTCCACCAGGTGATGGATCTGGGTGGAGAGATCTTCTATCGCCGCTCGACGGATAACGGCATGAGCTGGAGCGTCCCTTCCCGTATTTCCCAGGGGAGCGGAGGGAACAGCGCGCCGTGCATAACGCTTGCCGGCCCGGCTCTTCTGCTGGCGTGGCAGATGGATGCCTATGACGCAGCGGACACGGGGCGGGTGATGCTCCTGTCAAGGAGCACCGACGCAGGGAAGAGCTGGTCAGACTATATGAGTGTGGGATGGTCGTACCGCTGCAGTGCCCCGGGTGCCTATCCCTCTCTGGCCGGTGCGAAAGACGGGTCGGTCATGCTCGTCTACCGGGCGGACAGGTCATCCCTTGTTTCCGAAATCTCTCGCGACGCAGGGATTACGTGGAGTGGCGCTTCGCCTGTACCTGTGGGGGACATTTCCTGGAGCACTCCTTCTCTTCTGTTTGGTGATGCATCGCCGGGAGGTGTGGGAGACATCGCGTACTGCACAGACAGTCTCTCGGGTCGGGTTAAGGTCATGGTCAACGGGTTCACGTTTGGGACAGGTGCATGGGGGAGCCCAGGCGCTGTCTCCGGCATTGTCCCGCAGGAGTATGCCGGGTTCAAGAATCCGAACATCGTCACTGCCACCCAGGATGCACCCTCTGCGCTCAATGTTGCGTGGGATGCCACTGATACCTACTCAGGGGTACCGGTGATCATCTCCCGGAGGGTGGACATTCCGCTCTTAGGAAGTTCCTACAGTGTGTTCAAGGGGGCGTCACAGAACGATCTTTCAGCCGCGCAGTTTCCCTTATCGTTCTCGGGCAAACCGGCCAAGTCCTACGCCCGCGTTCTGACCATGATGGACTCAGCGAGCGGTGCGAGCGTTAGCATCGAGATTGGTATGATAAAGCTTGTACACAGGGGTGGGAATGTTGATACGATACGGCTCTCCGATAGTCCCTCGGACAGTCTGATGCTGGACGCTGCAGGACTCATCCAGGCCGGTCGCAGCAGCTCATTTGCGCTGGGCACGGATGCCGACACGCTTCAAATTGTGGCGGCCATATATGGGCGCAACCCCGGAACACTGTTTGCTAACGGCCATGTGGGATTTGAGATCGTCCGCACGGGGAGTGAAGCGGTGATCGGACAATTCGGTGTGGAATCTGCGGCGTCGGTACTGAACGGGAACCGGAGACTCACACTTCTCTCTATCCCGGTCTCCGGTCTCCCGCGCACCGGAGACGCCCAGGCGATAGTCTTGCGTCCCTTTGTCGTCGGCCTCAAGCAGGATAGTCGACTCACGGCGAGCCTTGCCCACATCTACTCGTATGTGAGCGAAAACCCTGTTGACCGCATTCTCGCCGGCGTGGGCGGGAACGCGTCACGCTCGACCGTCCCACAGGCATTCGCGCTCGGGCAGAACTATCCGAACCCCTTCAATCCGTCCACAACGATTCGATATGCGATACCCCGGCAATTGCGGGTGGTGCTGACCGTGTATAACATACTCGGACAGGTGGTGGCCACGCTGGTGGACCGGGAAGAGGCGGCCGGTGAGCATGCGGTTCTCTTCAATCCTGTGAACCTTGCAAGCGGCGTGTACTTCTGCAGGTTGAGTGCGGGAGGTTTTGCAGAAACAAAGAGAATGTCCCTGATCAGGTAATGCGGGAAAGAGGAGACGGGGGTGCTGTTCAGCGGGCGAGGCCGGCGAAATTCTCCGCCACCCACTCGGCGCTCTTCTCCGCGATAGCGAGGAGTGTGATCTGCGGATTTACGCCGAGCGACGTGGGGGTGACGCTCCCGTCGATGACGAACAGGCCCCGGACGTCGTGAGTCTGACAGTGGGGATCGACGACCGATGTCCGGGGGTCGATCCCCATCCTGCACGTCCCCAGTGGATGCGCGCTGAAGAGCGCGATCTCGTTTTTCTCCCAGGAGGCGGAGCGGATCTTCTTGTCGATCTCCCCTTCGGACCTTATCACCGTCGGTCTCGCGTGGAGCGTCATGACCTCTTTTGCCCCCGTCGCAAAATGAATCCGGGCCGCCGCGGCCACCCCCTGTTTCAGGTACTCGATGTCTTTCGGCCCCGGGTCGTAG
The DNA here is from genome assembly GCA_036386275.1 of Bacteroidota bacterium. Taxonomy (GTDB): domain Bacteria; phylum Bacteroidota; class Ignavibacteria; order UBA10030; family UBA6906; genus Fen-1273. The sequence goes on from DASVIU010000579.1 coordinate 3,288, forward strand.
CTGATCGACGCCCGCCCGCGATCGTTCACCCTCACGCGGCCGGACGAATCGATCTCTTTGACGAGCGTGATCGACGCGCCCGTATGGGGAAACTCCCTCATCTTCTTTCTGTGTGTTTCCCCGAACCCGGGGAATGCCAGCGCAGCAAGCGCAGGGTAGACGGGGACCGCTTCTACCCAGAACCCCCCGTTGTCTCCGTGTTTATTGAGGAACTCGTCGCACATCACCGACTGGGGGATCCCCCCCGCAGGGTATATGACCCGTTCGAACAGGCCGGCGACCGCGGTCGTCAGGTGGAACGTAAGGTTCCTCCCCAGTTCTCCGCTCGAATTTGCAAGCCCTGATTTGAGGAGAAGCACCGGGGAATTGATCGCGCTCGCCGAAACAATCACAATGGGTGCCTCGATGACGAAGTCCGTCTTCTTTTTTCTGCTTGCAGTGTCAAGGACGTCTCCCAGGACCCGCTTCGTCCTTCTGCTATTTTCGATCTTCTCCGCGCGGGTGTCGCTGAAGACAGTTGCCCCCGCCTTCACGGCATCCGGTATGTACGTCAGTGCGACCGAGAGCTTGGCGTCGAACGGACACCCGAGCCCGCACGCTCCCGACCGGAGGCAGTCGCGCGAATTCCTTCCATTCGCTTTCGTGCTGTATCCGAGCGCGCGGGCCCCGTCCAGTATGATCCGGTTGTTCGGGTTGTGGTTCTCATCCGGTTCGGGGTGAACGTTCAGGTATCTCTCCACTTTCGCGAAATACGGCTCGAGGTCGCGGCTCCCGAGCCCCACGATGCGGAGCCGGTGGCTCCAGTCGTCGAGTGTGAACTCGGGAGTGCGGAGCGATGTCATCCAGTTGACCGTCGTGCTCCCCCCGACGCACCTCCCCTGCAGGACTGTGACGGAGAGATCCTCCGTTGCCTGCCCGGCACGTCTCTGGTACATGCTCTGGTAGGCCGTCTGCTCGGTCCCGTCGAAATCGGCCGACGTGTAATAGCCCCCTTCTTCAAGGAGGATGACCTTCTTCCCGGCCTCCGCGAGTATCTTCGCGCTCGCTCCTCCTCCGCATCCTGACCCTATGATACACACGTCGGCCGATTCCCGGACCGGACCCGCGATATCTTTCCCCCTGACGATCATCGCGCTCCTCCCGGCAATTCCATGCCATGAAAGCCGATCTCCTCCCATGAGTGCGCGTCGGTGTAGCGCATGCTCATGCTGAGTCGCTTAAGCGCCTGGAACCCGGTCCGCCGGAAGCCGAGCGAGCTCCTCATCCAGCCTTCGAGATAGCTGTCCTGAGCGGCAGCGTCCATTGAGAGAAATCCCGAGAACCTGAAACTAAAAATGAACGCAGTGATCGGGGAGCTGAAAATCGTCAGAAGGAGATGTATCTGCTCCTGTATTTCCGGGTCCTCGGTGCTCAGGAAACGGTCGGCGCGGAGTGCTGCATCGACCGTCTGCCCGGAGCCCGGTTCCCCGGGGGGATGTCCTGTCAGCCGTGCCGCTGCGGCGGATACGACAAGGTACTCCTCTTTGCTGAAGAACAGCAGTTGTCCCGCGGTCTCAGGGGCGATCTGTACATAAATGGTCCGGGAATGGAGCGCAGGTGCGACGAAGAGTGCCGCCGCGCCGAAGAGCGTCTGTCGCAGGAATCGGCGCCGGCCGGTCGATGCGGCGCCGGGGATTGTGTCCATCATCGTCATGAGGGTCCCGCTGGATAGGGGAATGTGCCGAAGAAAATTCTCGGGTGCAAGAGCCGTCCTCCCCTCTGGCACGGCGATATCAAGCCCGGTAACATCATGCTCACCAACGTCCAATTTCTGTAATTCCTCCCGCTTCTGACTGGTTTATCTTCGCAAATCGTTCCACCCGAACCTTTTAGATTGATTCTCCCAACCCTCCACTGTATATTCCGGCGCCTGCTGGTTTCTTGACGCCGCTGATCATTCGTTTGCCCTTTCACCACCCCGGTGAAGGAGAGTTCAGAAGTGCTTCGGAGGGAATGGAGCTCTGGGTGGCAGCACGACAAGCGGGGGCGGCATTGACATCTGGAACGAGAAACCGTTGATCGAGAACAATATCATCGAGAAGAACACGGCGTACTTCGGAGGTGGCATCGCACTGCACGGATCACTTTCAGCCACCGCGGCGGTTGTCGTCAACAACACGATCTACGACAACAATGCCACCATCGGAGGCGGTGCAAGCTTCCGGGACGGAGCAATATCTGTTGCGTTCAACAACATTTTCTGGCTGGATTCCGCGTCCTCGAACCGTGAGATCCATGGTACTTCAGGCACAGTGAACGTCAACAACTGCGACGTAGCGGGCGGATACGCTGGGACCGGCAATATCAATGTTGATCCGATGTTTGCTGACAGTACCTTTCGTCTATCTGATCGTAGCAACTGCATAGGGGCCGGAGTAGATTCGTTCCAGATCGGCAGTGTGTGGTACCGAGAACCCAGCACCTCTTACTACGGCTTACCACGGCCGAACCCCGCAGGGTCAAGACCGGATATCGGCGCATGCGAGAATGCAAGAGCAACTCCTCTGACCGGGGTTTTGGAAACGCGGCCCGGTCTGCCCACAATATTCACTCTGGAACAAAACTATCCGAACCCGTTCAATCCGACGACAGTTATCAGTTTTCAGCAGCCAGTGGTCAGTAAAGCACGGCTTGTCGTGTACGATCTCCTGGGGCGCGAAGTGGCAGTGCTGGTGAACGAACGGAAAATGCCGGGGAGGTATGAGCTGAAGCTCGACGCCTCAGGTTTGGCAAGCGGTGTTTATCTGTATCGGCTCACCGTCGGAAGCTTCGTCCAAACCCGCAAAATGATTGTGCTAAAATGAATCCTGGCTCGAAGTAGGAGTCAGCGAGCCGCCGAGCGTTCCTGTTTTACCTTGTTACCCGACGCGCCTCCACCCCTGCTTGAGACCTCAAAACCCAATTACAATTAAGCGCTACTCTGATAATCTCTGGGTTGCCCGGGCAGCGATGTCCGGGCTTCTTTTTTCGGTCCGATTCTTATCTTTTAATGCTGGCACCCCTCGGTCCTATCTCGTTAAACGGGATTTTTCTGAATCCCGGAATCTCTTTGTACACTGCCGAGTCATCTTTCAGGGTGAAATTCATCTTCCCGGCATCGACGAACCCCGGGTCTGTGTGCGTGATGTAGTTGTCTCCGAATTCGCACTGTGCGTATTGTCCCACCAACCGGAATGTTTCATCATACTTCACGAGCACGTTCCCGTTGAACACGTTCCTCCTTGGCCTCATTCCAACATATGTCTTCCCGTCGGGAAGCAGGTCGAGCCAGTCCTTGAGAAGCGGATAGCGTGTACTGTAAGGCTGTGTTTTGATGTCGACCGACTCTGTCAGCCGTTTCGTGTATATTCCCTTCGCTCCAAAAAAATAGGGGATCTCGTCCATCCCGAAGTCGTACCACATCGACTTGAGCTGGTACGCGGGACCGTATCCTTCGATAAATATGTTGTTCTTCACCACGATGTCATGGCCGCCGTTGCTGTAGACTGTTCCGTACGAGGCGACTTTGTAGAAGACGTTTCCCTCGATCCGGACACCGCACGTCGCATCGTCGCAGTACACTCCCATTGTCCATTTCCGGTCGGGACGTCCCACATGGTGGAAGAAATTCCACCGGACGATGTTCCCCTGATCGCCCGGATCTCTCCCGAGGTACCATGCCGAAGCGTCGTTGGAGTTGCGGGCGACGTCGTGTATCAGGTTGAACTCGAACCGGTGGTCGTTGCCGTGAACGAATATCGCCTGCAGATCGCCGTTGTAAATCTCGTTGTGTGCGACAATATTCCCGCACCCGTCGACGATTACACCCGCCGCTCCCGCCTTGTTTCTCCTGTCATAGTCGTGTATCCGGCAGTCCGTCACGGCGCACCCCCCGGGGATGAGATCCTTTTTGGTCCCCCCGCCGAGTATGATTCCGCCGGAGCCTGTGTTGTACACCTCGCACCCTTCGATGACGTGTCCTTTCCCGGCGTCACGGTCCCAGACAGTGTTCACGTAGCTTTGAGAGTTGTAGCTCCCGACCTCCCGTGAAGCGGGAACCCCCTGATAGTCATCTGCCGCGGCTCCCGGGAATGCCGGTCGCGCCCCTTTTCCCATCATCACGCCCACCGTTCCCACGTTTCGTATCACGCATCCGGTCACGCTGTCCCTTTCTCCCCCCTCGATCGAGATCCCGATACCCCTCCCGTTCTCGATGATAAACGAGCGGAGTACAATATCCGAAACGTGATCGAGTGCGACGAGCGGCTTCTCGACGATGGAGACGGCAAGAAGGGCGCTCGTAATGTCTCCGGGAGGCCAGAGAAAGAGAAGTCCTTTCTCCCTGTCCACATACCATTCCCCCGGCTCGTCCAGTTCTTCGAGTATGTTCAGTGCCACGTACTCGTTGAAATTCTCACCGCTGGCGAGCCCGTACATGTGAGGCGAGGCGAGTGTCACCTCGTGCCGGACCGTATCTATCGACGCGACCCGGATCCTGTCGTCCGCGAAACCATAGTTGAAAAATCCCTGCAGCCATACGTCCGGTATGCCCGCCCATCGCGCATGGCGCGCGTCGGTATAGCGGAATTTCCCTCCACGGTTGGAATGGTCCCCGTTGCGCGGGACGGAGCCCGAGTCGAGTATCGGTCCGAGCGCTATTCCGCCCCTGTTGGGGTAACGGGCCACCTGCATGACTGTGTCGTTCCAGAAGAGCTCCATCGAGGCCGGGACCACCGGAAGCCCGAACCCGAATTGCCTTTGCGTCCCGAAATCGTTGATCTCCAGGGACATCAGATCGGCTTCCAGGACGTACGGCCGCGAACTGTGCGGGAGTCTCCTGAGCGCATCGGTGTCACGGACAGCATGGAAAAGGGGGAAGGGGATTGTGGCCCCGCCTGAGAGCCGGACCGTGGCGCCCGGCAGCGCCGAATACGTTACAGGTGCTCCTGGAAGCCCCCCGTCATTCGGGCCGAGCTCAAATGTCCGGGAGAGGGGATAGGTCCCCCCTGAGAGCCAGACCGAAATCCGGTCCTTTCCGGAAATACTTTTTCCTTTTTTCAACGAACGGACGGCGTCGCGCGCCCGCTCGAGAGTCTGGAACGGTTTTTCCCGGGTCCCGGGGTTCCGGTCGCTGCCGGCGGGGGAGATGAAGAATTCTGATCCCTGTGCTCTGGTGAAAAGAAGCGAGGCGAGGAGGGCGCCGACTACGGTGCGCATGATGGCGTCGCGGGTCCTGAGCCTGGTGTGCGCTCCCGCCGCTATCGCTTTGCCCCGAAGAGCGTCCATGGATTGGCCTTCATGTCTTTCAGGTACGGTTCCTGCCATTTGTATTCCGGATGATCCGTGAGGAATGTGGAAGCGATGAAGTCCTCGCCGCAGGGATGCCCCATTCTTCCCCAGAACTTCATTTCATTGGCGAGCGCGGCGGTCGTGACTTTTCCCTGTACCGTCCCCATCGGGTAATACGGGCCTTCGTCCCACCATGGAGCCCCCCGGCCGTCCTTGTCGATGTGTCCGCACAGGACGCAGCGATTCATTGCGACATTCCCTGTCGTCACATCCCCGTGGTCGGCTTCGATCGTCATCCCCGTCTCGGCATTCAACTTCCCTTTGTACTGGTCCATCAGTTGCAGCCAGCGCTTCTCCCGGGCGAGGGGTGAATTGCTCGAGTCGTTGGCGTTGAACGTGGTCTCTTCCGCCAGGAGCTTTTCATCTGTCGCGAAGTTGGACCCGACGAACGCGCCGTCGTGCGTCCTCCAGAGCCGCGTGTTCTTCAGCCCCAGGTCGAGCTTCCCGATTTCGTTTGATTTCAGGTCGCCGACGAGCCACGTGTTGGCATACCCCCCGTTGTTGCCGGCGGTCATGATCGCGTTGAACTCGTCGATCGAAGTTGCATACTGGGCGGCTTTCCGCGCGCGGTTGAACTCAGGTATCCCCCTTTCGTCGAATCCCCTGAACTGCGTGATCGTCGTTTCCGTGATGAGTATCCCCGCGGCGTTCTCCACGAAGTCGTCCCCGCTGTGTATGAACCCCGGGTAGCTGTCCATGAATATCCGGTTCCCGTGCTCCGGGACGATATCGGCGATGATGTTCCACCGTTCTCCGACGACATACTCCACCCAGCTGTTGTGTCCCATAACGATCTTCCCGTCTGCGGTGTAGCTCCCCGTCGCAATGAATGCGCTGCAATAGCCCGGAGCCCTGTTCTCGAGCGAATCCGGCTTTAGCTTCTGGGCGAGGGACGGGACATAGTAGAGCGCCAGTTCCATCCACCCGTTGAGCGCAACGATGTCGGCCCTGTCGTACGACTTCCCGCGGGAGCGGAGCCCTTCAACGATCCCGTCGATTTCCTCCTGGTACTCCCTGTCGACCTTCGGCCAGAACATCCGTTCAGCCGCTTCCCTGTAGAATGCCCACTCCTTCTTCGTCGATCCCTGGAGGAAATGGGACATCATCTTCAGCGCATCGTCGATTTCTTCCGCCAGCAGTACTCCGTGCTGCCTGCCGATCTCACGCGGGGTCCCCTCGAGGTGAACGATGATCCATCCGTTCTTATCCGTCCGGGTCCCCTTTCCGGGCTCCGCCGGGTTGTGTGAGCATGAAAGCAAAAGAAGGGTCAGGGCGATTGCCAGCGCGGTCCGGGTTATCATTGCCGCCTCGTGGAAGGGGGGGGGGATGCAAAACCAAGCTAATATAGTCCGCCCGGGTGAGACGCGCAATACTTCCGGTTGAAACTGTTGAAGATCCGGTATATATTCCAAATGATGAGACGATATTATTTGTATTCGATCTTTCTGTTCCAGGAACCGGGTGAATGACAGGCGGAATGAACGGCCGAATGACAGGCCGAATGAGAGGCCGAATGAGAGGAATGACATCATGAAACGACGCATGTTCTTACAGGGCCTCCCGGCGGCAGGCCTGACGCTCGGGCTCCCTTTCTCGGGGACCGTCCGGTCGGCCTCTTCGGCGGCGGGAGAGGGTCCGGCGGAAGCGGGGACCACGATTGAAAAAGTGAAGATGGCGATGCTGTCGATGCAGCGGGCGACCTGGGAACAGGGGGTCGCGATGCAGGCCCTTCTTGAATTGGGAGAAAGGGATCTGGTTATTCTGATGGCACGGGATGCTGTCCTGCGACAGTCCAAAGATGGCAGGCTGGCAATGCTCGGGGAGGAGTTTGCGCTGAGTGACGCGGCTTCCCCGGGAGAGGCAGTGCTCTGGGCCGCACGGGAGACCGGGGACCATGAATTGATGAGTGGCGCAGACCGGCTGCTGGACTATATTCTGAACAATGCTCCCAGGACCAGGGAAGGGATCATCTACCACTTTTCAAACATACCGCAGATCTGGAGCGACATCATCTATATGCTCCCTCCGTTCCTTGCGGCTGCCGGGAAGTACGACGATGCGATACGCCAGATTGACGGGGCCCGGTCGTGCCTCTGGAACAGCGAAAAGAAACTGCTTTCGCACATGTGGGATTGTGAGAAGGGCGTGTTTGTCCGGAAGGACTTCTGGGGAGTCGGAAACGGCTGGTCGGCTGCCGGAATCACAAGGGTGATACGCGCGTTGCCCGGTTCCATGAAGGCCGGAAAAGGGAAACTCGTCGGCTATGTCCAGGACATCATCGACGGATGCCTGGCGCACATGCGGGATGACGGACTGTTCCACAATATTGTGGACGACCCGCATTCGTTTGTGGAGACAAACCTTGCGCAGATGCTGGCCTATTCAATCTACAGGGGGATTCAGGGGGGATGGATTGACAATCGATATCGTGAGAAAGCCGGCCGTATGCGGGACGCCGCGCACGCAAAGGTCGACAGCATGGGCCTTGTCCGGGGTGTGTGCGGGTCACCGGAATTCGACCACCCGGGAACAGCCACGGAAGGGGAGGCATTTTTCCTGCTCATGGAAGCCGCGTACCGCGATCTTAAAAAGTAGCGGCGGACGGAGCGGTCCCCCGGGCGTTGAAGTATTTCCTGATTGGTGCTATATTTTGTAGTTTCTTGACTCCTGTGTCGCACACACCCTGGAGGATCCATATGATCCGAAACCTGTCGTTGTTCGCGTGCGCCGTCATTGCGGCCGTGGTCCCTCTGAAAGCGGCGGAAGAATTGCAAAGAGACACGATCGGCACGACTGCGGGAAACGTGGAAATTACTTTCGTCGGCCATGGCACGCTCATGCTCCGGTGGGGGAAGACAATTATCCACATCGACCCCTGGAGCAATCTTCCCGGTTTTAGCACTCTGCCGCAGGCGGACCTGATACTCGTCACGCACCATCACGGTGACCACCTGGACACGGCGGCAATCAAATTGATCCGGACCCCATCGACGGTAATCCTCCTGACCGCGAAGTGTGCCGGGCAGGTGGACGGCGGCACCGTCATGAAGAACGGCGACGTGCAGAAGGTCCTTGGACTCACGGTCGAAGCTGTCCCCGCATACAATATCGTGCACATGCGCCCCGACGGGACGCCGTTCCATCCGAAGGGGGAGGGGAACGGCTACGTGCTCACGATCGGGCACACGCGGATATACATCGCGGGGGACACCGAAAACACTCCGGAGATGGAAGCGCTCAGGAACATCGACATCGCTTTTCTCCCGATGAACCTCCCCTACACGATGACCCCGGAAATGGTCGCCGAGGCGGCGAAGGCGTTCAAACCGAGGATACTCTACCCGTACCACTATTCCCAGACTGATCCCGCAAAACTCACCCCGCTGCTCAAGGACACCAGGGGGGTCGAGGTCCGCATCAGGAAGATGAAGTAGCCGCGAGGAGTAGGGACGTCAGAGGTATTTCAGGAAGAGCCAGTAAACGGTCCCGTTCAAAATGGTGAGCGGGACCCCCACCCGGGCAAATTCGAGGAACGTGATCGTTCCTCCTTTCCGCTGCTCAGCGCTCTGAATGATGATGACGTTGCTCGCCGCACCCAGTATCGAGAGGTTTCCCGCAATCGTGCTCCCCGCGGCAAGTGCCATTAGGTCCGGCGTCCCTCCGCCCGCAGTGAGAAGCACCGGCAGGAGCAGTGCGACAAGCGGAACGTTGGAGATGAACTGGCTCAGGATGATGCTCACGACGATCACAGCGCCGGGGGACCGGACGTCGAAATCCGTCCGTTGAAGCATCTCCTGGATGAACCCCGTGTTCCAGACGCTCTCCATCAAAACAAACATAGCCGCAAAGAACACAAGCGTGTGCCAGTCGATCCGCCGGACGATCTGCCAGCGGCGGCGGCTCCCTGCGAGTATCGGCAGGCAGGCGGCGAGCGCGATGTGTGTGAGCCGGAGGAAGTCTCCGGCCCCGAGTGAGGCAGTGACGATCTTGACGCCGATGAGTACAAGTATGATGAGGAGGGAGATCCGGGAAAGAAACGCCAGGTCGCGATCACGGATCGGTTCCTGGGAATGCGTGAGCGCCGCGGGATTGAAATCGCTCCGGTACAAGAAGCGGATCAACCAGTACGCCGCGAGCATGTTGACCGCGCTCGGCAGGAAGAGGTGGCGGAGAAAATCCACGAAGGGGTTGGTCAGCCCCCCGTGCACCGCGATAAGCAGATTTTGCGGGTTGCCGATCGGACTGAACGTGCTCCCGATGGTTATGCCGAACGCAAGCGCGAGGAGGAGCGGCTTGGAGGACATCAAATGCTTCCGGGCGAGCAGGAGCACGACGGGTGTCCCGACCACCGCGAGAGTATCGTTCATGAGAACGGCGGAGAGTATTCCGGCGCCGAACAGGATCATGAGAACCAGCACGTCAAGCGATTCCGCCCGCCTGAAAAACTTGTACGTGAGGTGCGCGAGATAGCCGCTCACTTCCATTGCGCGTCCGACCACGAACATGCCGAACAGGAAGAGGAGCACGTCGGCGTTGATCGCCCGGAGCGCATTGGGAGGGCTGATCTGCCCGGCGAGGAGCACCACCAGCGCACCGGCAAGCATGATCTGCCAGATCTGGAGCCTCAGGCTCCCCACCTGGCGGACGGCAGTAAGGAGGAAGACGGCACCGAGCGTGACAATGGAGAAGTTCATAGTGTGAAAAGTAAAGGAGATTGCCGGCGATTTGGAAAGGAGACGCGAGTTCTTCCCGGGCCTTAGACATCATTGACACAAAACAACCTGGAATCGTCAAGAAGCCGGCAGCAGCAGAAACTGTAAATAATTTATATTGATTTGTAGACGGAATTCACTCGGGTATTCTTTCGAAAGCGGAATATTCTCCCTAAATTCATACAATCGTCAGCATAGCACCGTGAGGTTTGCGCGCGGACTTCCGCTGAAAATGCTGACTTTGTTACTTTCGAGGTGCGGAATCAGGTGCACTTATCTTTCCTTGGAATAACGTGGATGTCAACCTGAAAGCTGGATCCTTGAGCCAAAAAGTCGTTGTCGTCGGAAGTTACAATGCCGACATGATTATCAAAGCTCCCCGGCTTCCGCGCTTGGGCGAAACGATCCTCGGCGGGCGGTTCCACACCTCTCCCGGCGGCAAAGGGGCAAACCAGGCCGTTGCTGCGGCGCGTGCGGGAGCGAACGTTGTGCTTGTCGCGCGTGTGGGAGATGATCTCCTCGGCCAGGAAGCTTTGCGCGGCCTCCAGGCTGAAGGCGTGAACACGGACCATGTCTCCGTGGATCATGGGAATCAGACCGGTACCGCCTGGATTATCGTTGACGATCGGGGGGAAAACTGTATCGTCGTTGCCTCCGGCGCCAATGCATGTCTCTCGCCGGACGACATCCTCCGGGCGGAGGCAAGCATTACGGCCTCCGATATCCTTCTGATGCAGCTCGAATGCCCCGTCCCGGCGCTCGAACGAGCCATGCAGATCGCGAGGCGGGACAACGTGACCGTCATCCTGAATCCGGCGCCGGCCATGCCGCTCAGTGCCGGTTTCCTCTCCGGAGTCTCCATTATAACGCCCAACGAGGTCGAGGCGGAGATGCTGACGGGGGTGAAGATCGGCGGCGAGGAAAGTCTCGTTCAGGCGGCGGGCTCCCTTCATAACTGGGGGATCGGTACGGTCATCATCACGCTGGGCGCCCGGGGGGCGTTTTTGTCAACTGCAGGTGAGCATCGTTTCCTTCCCGCGTTTCAGGTGACGCCGGTCGACACGACTGCAGCGGGTGATGTGTTTAGCGGCTGTCTTGCCGCGTTTGCCGACCGGACGCATTCTCTGCAGGATGCGGTGCGGGTGTCCATGGCCGCCGCCGCACTCTCGGTGACGAAACTGGGGGCGCAGGATTCCGCTCCGACCCTGGAAGCAATAACGCAGTTCCTCGCACATTCACCTCGATGACAGGGAGACGATGAGCGGAGAACCGCTGCTTTCCATTGCTTTCGCCGTTGTCGTTCTCCTGATGATGGCTGTCGATCTCGGCGTATTCAACCGGAAGGCCCACGAGATCGGATTCAGGGAAGCCCTCATCTGGAGCATCGTGTGGACCGTCGTCGCCCTCCTTTTCAACGGTGCGGTGTTTCTTTCTCTGGGGCCTGAACGGGGACTGGAGTTCTTCACAGGATATGTGATCGAACGGGCCCTCTCCTTCGACAACCTCTTTGTGTTCGTCCTGATTTTTTCCTACTTCGGGGTTCCCGGACGGTACCACCACCGCGCTCTGTTCTGGGGTGTGGTCGGCGCCCTGGTGACGCGCGCCGTATTCATCGCGGCCGGTGCCGCCCTCATCGTCCGGTTTGAATGGATACTCTATTTGTTTGGGGCCATCCTCGTCTACAGCGGATGGAA
>DASVIU010000580.1:0-7596 GCA_036386275.1 Bacteroidota bacterium
TTTCCCCCGCGACGTCAGGAGGGAGCGCGGCGAAAGCCATCCGGACGGCTTCATCCATCATGCGCGACAACGCGGCCGCCGTCGCAAATCCACCCCCCTCCAACCGGTGGCGGGCGGCAATCTCGGCTGTGCGGATCTCAATAAACGACTTGAGCGATTGAGCGACGGGTTCCATACGCGGTCAGGAGGCTCCAAGCCGGGTGATGTCAACACACTCGAGCACACGCGACTGATACCCTTTCTGCGTCACGCTGATCATTGCGAGGCCGAGGTCCGCAAGGGTGCACACGTACTTCGGGAGGAGAGCCTTCCAGACGGGATAGGCGGCACCCAGAACCATGGCGAGCGTGAATGAATTCTTCAGCCGCTTGATGGGCTTGATGAAACCCGGCCTGAAAAGATAGACCCCTTTGAACGGAAGATTCTGAAGATCGTTTTCGGTTTTGCCTTTCACGCGAGCCCACATGCTCCGTCCCTTTTCGGTGCCATCGGTCCCCATCCCCGACACATAGCAAAACGTCATTTCCGGGTTAAGCTTTGAGAGCGTTCTTGCAGCCTCCATCGTCAGGTCATAGGTGATATGGGTGTAGTCCTTCTCATTCATGCCGATCGAGGAGACCCCCAGGCAGAAAAAGCAGGCGTTGTACCCGGCAAGCCGGGTTTCGATCGGAGCGTAATCGAAGAAATCCCCGTGGACGATTTCCGTGAGTTTGGGGTGGCTCACTCCGCAAGGTTTCCTTCCGAGGACCAGGACCGATTCTACGTCGGGATGATTGAGGGAGACATGCAGGACCCCTTCACCCACCATTCCTGTCGCCCCCAAAACGATTGCCCTGATCTTCATCATACTCCTTCTGTCTGTCTCTGGATTACACTACGGTCAGGTCATCAACTTCCAGGTGGACCGGGAATGTCGTTCTGCCTGCGGCGGTTTTCTGTTCGCGGGAGAATAGCTCCGGTTCGATCCCGTTACGTTCCGCCGTGGACCGGAGCCATTCCTCTTCCGAGGGATCGAACTCTTTGTCGGCGAAGGCCAGTGAAAATCCGTCTTTGATAAACTTGACAGCCAGTTCTCTCGTGGAGAAGTCCGGAGGGGTGTCGTCAATGAACCGGTTCGCAAGTATGTCACGGATGGCGCCGTCACAGAACTCTTTCTCAAAACCGAGCGTTTTGCCTATTCGTTTCATCAGGTCAGATTCTGCCTGCGAGACCTTCAGGTCTTTTCTGATGAGCAGAAGGAGTCCTTTGAAGTAGTTGCTGGCGTCCAGGACTGATATTTTCACGAGCCTCCCCGATAGCAATGAACAGCAGAACAGTCAGGATCATGTAGACACTGGGAGGTGAAAACCCAACGCAATATAGAGAAGTCTGAGATTAACTTCTCAGATATGCGGCGAACCGAAGGTGAAGAATGCTCCGTTCTTGAGCCCGGCATGCCAGGTGAGATAGAGGGCCGGGTCAACAGGTCAAATCCCTCGATCAATCATTTCTGTCCCACCAGCGGCGCGAATATGAATTGCATCCCCCTCGTGTAACCCTCCGGCTTCGAGCTCGCATGATACGAATCGTCGAGGACGCGGAAATGATACCTGAACCCCTGATACTCCCGTTTCTTCAGAACCTCGCCAAAAAACTTGATCCCCTCAATGAAGGCGGGGCTCTCGGAGAACTCCTTCTCCGCACCCGTCATGTAGAGTGAAACGGGAAGGTCCTTATGCTGCTGATGATACATTTCCTCCGCAATGACGGGCCACCCGCGATCCCACATGGCTGCCGGACTCACCGCGATATATGCCTTGAACAGTGTGGGACGGGTAAACATCGCATACAAAGTGAAGAGTCCTCCGAGCGAACTCCCCCCCAACGCGCGGAACGCGGTGTCGACACGGTAGTGAGATTCGACATACGGAATGAATTCTGATTCAATAACCTTCAGATAGTCAGGACCGCCGCCGGTGGTTGGCGCCTCCGCGACTCTCGTGGGCGTGAGGTCGTGCCCCCGTAATGGGCCGTAATCAAGGTTCTCCCCCTTGTACGAAAAACCTACAAGTATGCACTCGGGGGCGGTTTTATCGAACAGCTGATCATAGTAGATCATCGTGATCAGCGGGAAATCATAGTAACCGTCGCAGAAGTAAAACACAGGATAGCGGCGGGAAGTCTCCGTGGCGTAGCTCGATGGGAGGTTGATAATGAGTTCATAGTCCTGGTGCGTGATCGTGGAAGAGACTGTCCTGATCTCTGACGCGCCGAGTACCCACCGTCTGGGCTCTTCACTCTTCTTCTGGGCTGAGGCAATGAAGGAAACAAGGAGTACCAGTGAAAGAATCTGTACGAGGGATCTCCGAAAGTCAATCATCGTGACCTCCATGGAATGTGACATTCTGTATCCGGGATGGAAATAGGAAGGCGGTGAATCCAACCTGGCCGAAGGCCTGATTCAACGAACACAGCGTCGAATCGATCCCAAGATACTGCCGAAATATTCAAACTGCAATCGTCCGGTCCGGTTGTGAGACGCACAGCCGGGGCCTGATCACCAGGATATCTCCCTTCAGGATCATTGCACAGCTCAAACTATTTCGATAGATTGGAGTGCGTTCTCGCGCAGCCCCTGTGTCCGGGGACATGTGCGGATCGTCGCCGTCGCCGGACCGGCTTTTTGATAAACACACATAGATCTTATGCAAGCGAACCTTTCGATGTCACAATGTGGTGTCACGCTGCTTCTCCTTCTGACCATGTCCCACGCCGTGGCTCAATCCCCCGTCCCCAGGAGCGCGACTCTGGAGCGAATCGCGACCGGCTTTCAATTTGTTGAGGGACCTGTATGGAAGGACGGCGCCGGCCTTCTTTTCTCCGACATCCCTGCAAATACGGTGTATGCATGGACAGCGTCGGCCGGGACACAGCCCTATGTGAGCCCCTCCGGCAATTCAAACGGATTGACGCTGGATTCACAGGGAAGGTTGATTCTCACGCAGACGGGATTGCGCCGGGTTGCGAGAAGGGAGAGTAACGGAGTTGAGACCTCACTGGCCTCCGCGTACGGCGGAAAGAAGCTGAACAGTCCCAACGATGTCGTTGTGAAATCGGACGGATCGGTCTGGTTCACCGATCCTCCGCTGAACATCCCGAACGGCCAGAAAGCGGAGCTGACATTTTCGGGGATATTCAGGATCAGCGTGTCGGGCGCTCTGCAGCTCCTGGACAGCTCACTCAGCCAGCCCAACGGGATCTGTTTCTCGCCGGACGAAAAGAGACTCTACGTCAATAACTCCGCTGAACGCGTCATCTATGTCTGGGACGTCGTACAGGACACATTGATATCCAACAGAAGGCGTTTCGCTTCGATGAACCCTGCCGGGTATGCAGACGGGATGAAGGTGGATTCACTGGGGAATCTTTTCAGCGCGGGACCCTTTGGCATCTGGGTATTTGGCCCCGATGGGGCCCTCCTCGATACGATACTGGTGCCCGGACAAACATCGAACTGCAACTGGGGGGACCCTGACCGGAGGACGCTCTATATTACGTCCGGCAACAGCGTCTACCGTATTCGACTGGCCGGGACATCCGGCGTCGGGGAGAGAGGAGATAATCTCCCGGGAGGCTTCGACCTGTACCAGAATTATCCGAATCCGTTTAACCCTTCGACAACAATTCGTTTTGCGCTGCCGCACCGGACGAGCATGACACTGGTTGTATTTAACGCCCTCGGCCAGCAGGTTGCCACACTCCTCGAAGGTCATCAGGCCGCGGGCGCACATGACTTGAAGTTTGACGGGAGCCGCCTGGCATCCGGGCTGTATTTCTATCGAATGCAGGCTGGAGAGTTCACGCAAACGAGGAGTCTCTTACTCGTCAGATAGCGTGTTGGCACATCAAACGGAGGTCAGCGCGTCGTAAATCCCGGGTATGTACCGAATCTTTTCGTAGTCCTGGCCATCCATGTATTTGCCGGGAATGGCCGATCTCGCTGCGCCGACTCGAATGACAAGCTCGTTGGGTTTCCCCTCGCCACGGAGGTATGGGCGTACGTTGAAATACCCGGGTGTGAAGCCGGGCATATGGTCACCGACAAGATGGCCGTTCAGGTAGACGCGTGTCCCGTACATTGCTTTGTGGACTTTCAGCCGGGTGACCTCCGGAATCCTTCCCTTGATCGCGAATGTCCGGCGATACCAGAAGGCCTCCCGAAGCGTATCGGTTACTTCCTTGACGCCCACAGATTGAAACGGCGGCACGGCCATGTCGGCAAGCCCGGGGACTGAAACCGTGTGGTCAAACCGACCGGGGGCCCTCTCCATGGACCCCTCGGCGATCTCCCAGGTCCCGGCGAGGTCGATGACCCTTCGCGGCTGAGCGAGGAGCAGAGTCGAGCAGAGGGTTGCAAAGAAGAGAGGGATCACGAAGTGTTTCATTGAGGTCTCGGATTCAATGTGGGGACGGTTTCGCCGGAAGGGGTGCCGGGATAAAAGGATCAATACAAGTCAATTCAGCGATCGTTTGGAAAAATTACACAGATAGGGAAAAAACGTCTTCTTCCATGGAAAACCAACCCCCTCTCTCCCCCGATTTCCTCGAATGGCCACTGGCATGATTCGTGACGTTAAAGGGGTCGTTATGGACCGAAAGGGACACAGATGAAGACCCTATTTGCGGTTGCTGCCACGGCCTGCCTGCTCGCGGGATGCGGAGACAATTATGATGGCCGGTATCCCATCGATTCAATGACGGTGAGGACCGAAGGGTCGGGACATTCGGAACTCGCGAACCAGACATATCCTCTCGATGCATGGTTCGAAATCGAATCAGGGAAGTCTATTCGGATTCACGATGGCGGAGTAACATCAGTCTATCCAACTCCAATGATAATGCAAACGGATGAAGGTTTTGAAGCGGTATCGAACGACCCCCACGGCATCGGACAGTTTTCCCTGTCGTTTGAAAAGGGAGAAACGGACGGATTGTGCAGCCTGACATTCACAGACGATGGTGTTCACCATCTGATTTTGCTCTCAAAGGGGAAAGTTGCTGAATAGGGGCCCAAATTCACCGGCGAATTTGTGTCGGGTGCTACGGCCATTTTCACTCTTTGAGTGTTGTCTCAATCCGGCGATCGGGGACGAGCCACATGATCGCCACGAGGACGTATAGCGCCCCCGCAAACCAGGAATTCACAAACGCAAGCGGGATGGCAAGCAGATAGATGACGACCGATATCTTCCCTTTGAAATCTCGGCCAATGGCGGTAGCAAGGACCGAATCTTCTCCGTGCAGAGAAAGGAGGACCCGGGTAAGGATAAAATATGCAACTGCGGAAAGAAACAGGACCGCACCGTAGAGTGCAACAGGCCAGGGTGCAAATTCATGCTCGCCCATCCAGCCGGTGACAAATGGAGTGAGGGACAACCAGAAAAGGAGGTGCAGATTCGCCCACAGGACCCGGCCGTTGACCCGCTTGACGGCCTGGAACAGGTGATGGTGGTTGCTCCAGTAGATGCCGAGGAACACAAAGCTGAGCGCATAGCTCAGCAATACCGGGGCCACGGGGAGCAGATCCGCCACATATGCCTTCTGAGGGATCTTCAGTTCGAGCACCATGATCGTGATGATAATCGCCAATACGCCATCGCTGAATGCTTCCAGCCTTCCCTTGCTCATTATTTAGCCCTGCCGATGTGATTGAATCGTCTGCCCCTCACAACCTTTCCGCTCTCCGTAGGGTGGCGCCCGTGACGAGGATCCGGTGGTGCCTTTGCGCCTCCTTCATACGTCTCTCGCTCTTGATGGCTTCACAACACTGGATTCCAAGAATAGATTCAGACTGAGCCCACGCTGGCATCTCACAAATAGGCAAAAAGACGTCAAATAAGGTGGGACCATTTGGCCCCCCGTTAAGGGGAGGAAGATCTTCACAAGGGAGTCGTGGTGGGATTATCTGAAAGGGCGGGGACATCCCGCCCTTTCGGTGTTCCTAGACGACCGGTACGGAGCAGAAGAGGGTAATCATGTTTTCCGTCGCCCGGGCGGTTTTGCCATCTTTGTGTCAGTTCAGTGAGACCCTGTTGATCGACATTACGGAAGTGTTGTGGAACATCAGGGGGTAGATCGTCGGCTCAAAGTACCTGAAGAGCGGGAACGTCGAAAGAATCTCTGCCGCTTCGCCTTCGTCCCCGGCATTCATAGCAATCCAGAGTTTTGAGCGGTCAAGCGAAAGGGAATACCCGATGACGACCCCCTGGTCGAGCAACGTCTCGATATGTGCCCGTTGATCCGGAATCAAAGCGAAATATTCAGCGTCCGGGTCCGTGGGGAGCGATATATCGATCATGTATTGCGGCATTGGAACTCTTCCTCTCTTTTTCCGATGATGGCGTTTGTGGTCTGCGCGAAAACCTTTCCTTCTAATTTGTTGAAGGTCGCGTCAAGAGAGTATTCCCGGTTGGAATATGGGATGAGGGCTTTCCCCATTCCTCGGTGTAAATAGAATCCTGCAACTGCTTCCTTGAGCGTGGCGCCTGTTCGCGTTTCCGCAATTCCTCCGGCAGAGTCTCCGGCCGGTCGGGATAGCCGACCGCAAACACAATGACGGGTTCAAATCCCTCCGGAATTGAGAGGAGCTGCCGGGCCTTCTCCGCGTCAAACCCTCCCATCTGATGAACAGCAAGACCAAGAGCCGTCGCCTGCACTGAAAGGAGTGCCACTGACTGTCCAACATCGTACCATGAATGCTGATAGGGTCTTCCTGTCCTTGTATACGTTGACTGCGCGAGTGCGAGCACGAGAAGGGGAGCTTGTTCCGCCCATCGGCGGTTGGCTTCCATCAACGATCCGGAGAGAGCGGAGTATACGCGTGAGTCGTCTTTTGTGGCGGTGACAAAGCGCCAGGGTTGCTCGTTTGCAGAGGAAGGAGCCCAGCGGGCGGCCTCGAACAAGCTGAGAAGTTTCCCAGATTCCACGGGTCGATCGGAAAAGGCGCGGGGACTCCAGCGATGCGCGAGCAGCTCATGGATGGGAGCCTGTACATCAAGTCGCTCAGGAATAACCACTTCCGGAGCATTGGATTCGATTTGAGTTGTCATTGCTTATCCTTCAGTGAAAGACCAAGTTTCTTGAGCAATGTTGAAAGCTGGATCTGTTCCTGGGGCGAGAGCACGGAAGCCAGTTCGGCAACCCTGTGAGCATGTTTCCCGAAAATAGATTTGAATTTGGATCCGCCGCCGGAGGTGAGCCGGACTTTGATCACGCGGCGATCGTCGCTGCTGCGTATGCGCTCAACGAGGCCCTCCTTCTCAAGGTTGTCGAGTATGACGGTGACGCACCCCCCGGTGACAAGCATTCGCTTTCCGATCTCGCCGATGTTCAGCGGGCCGAGGTGTCCAAGCATCTCGAGTACGCCAAACTGCGGGTGTGTCAAACCTTGCTTCTCGATGTCCTTCCCGGCCAGACGGCCGAATGTCGCACTTGCCCTTGCGAGCTTCACCCACATCGAAAGAGCGAGATCAACTTCTTTTCCGTACTCTTGCGTCGTTCGCATGAACCATGCCCTAGCAGCCGGTAATCCGTATTTAGGTGCTTTAAACTTAAACT
>DASVIU010000581.1:0-1560 GCA_036386275.1 Bacteroidota bacterium
CATAGAGAGTCCCTGCAATCCTGTTGTCGGGGAGGACGGTGCTGATGTTCCGGGCGTACGGCCCCCCCGTTTCCTCCCAGAGCAGCAAAGCCGGGCCGGATGCCGAGCAGCCGGACAGGAATGCGGCAATGAGGAGATGGAGGAGGAATGCGGCTCTGGTCATGGTCCGTCAGTGCCTGTTGTTATCGTTCGCCATCCTGGATCGGAGTTTCCGGTAGTCGATCTCCCGTTTCTCGTTGAATGCGCGGATCCCTTCCACGATCTCCTCCGCCCCGGTATGGACCGTCAGCCAGTCACGCGCATGCCCGATCGTCATCGCCCAGGAAAAGTCACGCCAGAAATTCAGCTGCTGCTTCGTGTAGCGGGTGCACTCGGGGAGCTTCTCCACGAGTTTTCCCGCAAGCGCGTCCACAGCCCTGTCGAGCTTTTTGCGGGGGACAACCTGGTTCACCAGACCCCATGCGAGCGCTTTCCGTGCCGGGATCGCCTCGTTCAGGAGCAGGATCTCCCTCGCGCGCCGGTCTCCAACGATGAGAGGGAGCCATTGTGTGGCTCCTGCCGCCGGGACGCTCCCGCGCGACGTGCCGACGTGCCGGATGACGACGTCATCCGCGGCGATGGCGAGATCGCACGACATCTGGAGTTCGTTCCCTCCCCCTACAACCATCCCGTTCAGCCGGGCGATCGTCGGCTTCCCGAGATTGCGCAGACGGTCGAATGTTTCAATGAACACGCCCATCCATTTATAGAAATCGCCCGGCCTCCGCAGGAAATCCCTGCTCCATTCCTTCATGTCCGCCCCGGTGCAGAACGCCCTGTTCCCTGCCCCGGTGATCACAAGGACGGCGATCCTGTCATCCCATGCGGCGTCCTGGAATGCCTCCCCCATCTCGCGGAGCGTCGCGATGTCCAGGCAGTTATATACGGCGGGACGGTTGATCGTGACGGTCGCCCGCCACTCCGCTTTCGCGTATCTGATATTCCTGAATTGGAATTCCGAAGGATGCTTCCCTTTGTAAGCACTCATGCGTTTGGTGGGCATGTGGTGGACATGGCGCGTCGCTGTGAGGAGATCAGTCGGCTTCGCCGTGGAAGACCGTGATGACATCGGCTGCAAAACCCATGATATCGCGCGTGACTGCCTTCCCTTCGGCCGAGGCAAGGGCCGCATCCATTCCATCTTTGGTATCGAAGTACATCTCCGCCATGAGGTGGAATTTCGCTTCGCCTATGGGGGCCCCGGTCACGCGCGTCACCTCGAGCCTCCGGAGCCCGGGGAATTTGCGGACAAGGGGGATGTGAACTTCGAAGTAGTGTTTGTCGAATTCTGCGGTGTCGGAGGGGTTCCGGAAGAGGGCGATGAGTTTGATCATGGGAGACTGTAAGGAACAGTGGATGGGGAGACGGGTCCTTTCCGCGAAAATATAACGACGGCACGAGGGAAAAGCAACCGCTTTCTCTTCTCCCGTGTGAGGGTACATGGAGATTCCGCAGTTTTTTTCGTACTATGGCGCATGATCGAACGTGATTTTCCCCGTGACCTCTTCTTTAATCCCTCCG
>DASVIU010000582.1:0-3849 GCA_036386275.1 Bacteroidota bacterium
GCATGGCACGGAAATCCCCGTCGAGGTGTATGACAACCTCTATAAGCAATTCAACCCGACGAACTTCAACGCCGACGAATGGGTCAAGGTCGCCACAGACGCAGGCATCAAGTACATGGTGCTCACGACGAAACACCATGACGGCTTCTGTCTCTTCGACACGAAGGAGACGGAGTTCAGCGTCATGTCGACTCCGTTCAGGCGGGACATCATGAAGGCGCTTTCCGACGCCGCCAGAAGGGAAGGGATAAAAATATGCTGGTATTATTCGATCATGGACTGGCACCACCCGGATTATCTCCCCCGCCGCGAGTGGGAAACGGCGCGCCCCGACTCCGGGGCCGACTTCCGCCGCTATGTGCGCTACATGAAATCGGAGCTGAAAGAGCTTCTGACGGACTACGGCCCTGTCGGGGTCCTCTGGTTTGACGGGGAATGGGAATCGACGTGGAACACGACATACGGGCGGGAGCTCTATGATTACGTGAGATCTCTCCAGCCCGGCATCATCATCAACAATAGGGTCGGCGCAGGACGCTCCGGTATGGAAGGGTTTACGAAGGAGGGGGAATTCTCCGGAGACTTCGGCACACCCGAGCAGGAGGTCCCTGCCACGGGCCTGCCGGGCGTCGACTGGGAAACCTGCATGACGATGAACGATCACTGGGGATACAACAGCCACGATGCTCACTGGAAGTCGTCGAAAGAGCTGATCCGCACGCTGGCGGACGTCGCATCCAAGGGGGGGAACTTCCTTCTCAACGTGGGTCCGACCTCCGACGGGCTTTTCCCGCAGGCAAGCGTCGACCGCCTCGGCGACATCGGCGCCTGGGTGAGGAAAAACAGCACCTCCATTTACGGGACATCGGCGAGCCCGTTCAGGAACCTCCCCTGGGGGAGGTGCACAGAGCGCCGGACGGCCTCCGGGACCACGCTGTACCTTCACGTCTTCGACTGGCCCTCCGACGGGAGGCTCGTCGTTCCGGGGTTGCTCAGCGATCCCGGCAGAGCGTACCTTCTGGCAGGAGGCACTCCGCCCCTTACGCTGGGCCGCAGAGAAGATGCACTTGTTGTCTCACTCCCTCACTCCCCCCCGGATTCCTGTGACCCCGTCGTCGTGCTTGAGATCGACGGGGCGCCTGACATCAACGATCCCCCCGTCATTACCGCCGCGGAGTCGATATTCGTTGAGCGACTTTCCGTCGCGATGACGTCTAAGAGGCGGAACATTGAGATCCGGTATACGGCCGACGGATCGGACCCCACACCGTCTTCGTTGAAGGCGGACGGGCCCGTGGTTCTGACAGAGAGCGGAACGATACATGCAAGGGCGTTCCGGGGGGGGAGACCCGCGAGTCCTGTCTCATCGGCAAAATTCACAAAAGTCGCCCCGTTGCCTCCGTCGCGTGCGCAAGGACTGGTTCCGGGAGTTTCATTCTCGTATTACCACGGGGAATGGGACCGCATCCCGGATTTTACGCCGATGACCCCTTTGAAGATGGGGAGGCTCCCCAATTTTGAGACACCCCGGCTCCGGTCTGAGAACTACGGATTTGTGTACGACGCCTTCGTGTCAGTTCCCGCCAGGGGAGTCTATTCGTTCTTCATGGAATCAGATGACGGGAGCCGTCTCCTCGTTGATGATTCGCTGGTTGTCGAGAACGACGGACTTCACGGGATGTCGGAAAAGCATGGGGTGATCGCGCTGGACGCGGGGCTCCATGCGATCCATGTCGCGTATTTCAACAAGACGGGGGGTGCAGGACTCGGGATTTCCTGGCGAGGTCCCGGGTTTCAACAATCTCCTCTCCCTGACGCCGCGCTCTTTTGCCGGGACCGGTAGTTGCATTTTTTGCGGATTTTGTTCTTCTTTTAAATTTATGTTCATCAAGTCAGACCAACATAAGGGAACGAAATGAAACGCGCACACCTGCTCCCTCTCCTCTTCCTCGCCGTCGCTGGCGCTCTCGCCCAGCAAAAGACCCAGGAGGAGATAGATCGCGAGAAGAAATTCCAGGAACAGTCCTCCAAAGCGAACGCCGACACGTCAAAGCATTACGGATGGAATCACACCGCCTCCGGCGCTCTGAACCTGACGCAGGTATCGTTCAAGGACTGGGTGGCGGGTGGCTCCAATACTCTCGCGTATTCGGTCGTACTTCAGGGTTCTTCGGCCCTGACCTCGGAACGGACGGTCTGGACCAATAACTACAAGCTTGCATTCGGACAGGCCCGTCTCGGCGACCAGGGTCTCCGCAAGACCGACGACGATATCTACTTCGAGAGCCTCCTCATCTATAAAATGGGGACATCCGTGAACCCGTACGGGGCAGTCACGCTCCGCACGCAATTCGCTCCCGGGTACAACTTCGACACGAAGCCGGAGAGCGTGGTTTCACGGTTCTTTGACCCGGCGTACGTGACGCAGAGCGCCGGCGTGGCCTACCAGCCTGTGC
This sequence comes from Bacteroidota bacterium, assembly GCA_036386275.1. Taxonomy (GTDB): domain Bacteria; phylum Bacteroidota; class Ignavibacteria; order UBA10030; family UBA6906; genus Fen-1273. Next base: position 2,457 of record DASVIU010000582.1, read on the forward strand.
CGCAGTTTACGACCCGGCTGGGCGCCGCGCTGCGCGAGGTCGTCACATCACAGTACAATCAGTACGCCACGGATCTGACAACGCACGAAGTCCACAAGGTCTGGACGAGGGGGGGGGTCGAATCGGTCAGCGAGCTGAACGCGAACATTGCAGAAAACATACAGTTCGTGGGACGCCTCGAACTGTTCGCGCCGTTCCAGAGTTTCGACCGTATCGTCGTGCGGAATGATTACTCGATCGTGGCCAAGGTCAACAAATATATCTCGACCGGTTTGACGCTGAATATCATCAACGACGTCAACGTGTCCGCGAGAACGCAGATGAAGCAGGCGCTCGCCCTTGGCCTTACGTATACGCTTTTCTAGGAAGAATGCGGTCAACATCCACACCCACCCACACACCTCCGGAGATGCAGATGAGCGTCGTGAAGGAATTCAAAGAGTTTGCAATGAAAGGGAGCGTTGTCGACCTTGCGGTCGGTATCATCATCGGCGGAGCATTCGGCAAGATCGTCTCCTCTCTCGTAGGGGACGTGATCATGCCTCCGCTCGGGATGCTGATCGGGGGTGTCGATTTCCGCGACCTGGCTGTGACGCTGAAAGAGCCCCTCGTCGGGTCCAATGCGGTACTCCTGCGGTACGGGGCGTTCCTGCAGTCGGTCTTCGACTTTGCCGTTATCGCGTTTGCGATATTCCTCCTCATCAAGGGGATCAACACATTGAAGAGAAGGAAAGATGCGGCGCCGGCGGTCCCCCCGAAGCCCTCTGAAGTGGAGATCCTCCTGACCGAGATACGCGACCTCCTCAAGAAGCAGTCGGGAGGAGTATAAACGTGAACGACGGCCTTCTGGTTCCTGAATCGGAAATGCTCTCCACGAGCTTCCAGCACTACCGGCCGGTCCGTTAATGCCCGGCATCATCCTTCCCTGCCTGTTTTCCATTCTGGTGCGGGGCGCGGGCGACGTTCCGGGCGCAATCTCCGCGGGTGACGAGGCCTTCGCACGGATCGAGTATCCCGCGGCGATCGCTCGCTATGAAGAAGCGCTTCCCGCGCATCCAGGTGAGCCGGATCTCCTCTGGCGCCTCGCCCGGGTCAGTGTCTGTATGGCGGAAGTTGCGGAAGGAGAGGTACGCGACAGGCTCCTCTCGCAGGCGGAAGGGTACGCCCGGCGGTGCATCCTTGTCGATTCGACGAAGGGGGAAGGGCACACCTGGCTCGCGGGGGCCCTTGGCTACATTGCTCTGGAGGCGGCGACGGAGAGGAAACTCGCCATCTCCCGTGAATTACAGCGTGAGGCGGAACGCGCCGTAGAGCTCAACCCGGAAGACGACGCCGCCTGGTCGATTCTCGGATCGTTCTACAGGGCGCTGGGAAACGTCGGATGGCTGGAGCG
>DASVIU010000583.1:0-2318 GCA_036386275.1 Bacteroidota bacterium
TATTTCCCATAGTGCCTGTCGGACTTCGGCTCCACCCCGTTCAGCACCACGCCCAAGATCTTCTTCTCCCCGATCTCTTCGGTCGCCTGTTTGAACATGTCGAGCGGGGTGTACCCGGCGCGGTAGATGAAGAGTAGGCAATCCAACTGTTCCCGCATCGACATCGTGTCGGCGACAGGAAGGATCGGCGGGGTGTCCAGCAGGACGAGGTCATACCGTTTCCGGGCCTCTTCGACGAAGATACCGAAGGCATCACCTGCCAGAAGGTCCGCGGGAGCGGGGACCGACGATCCGGTGGATACCGTGTCCAATCCGGGCACCGCGCTTTTCCGGACGATATTCGCAAAGACCGCGCCGCCGAGAAGATATTCCGTCAGCCCGGTGTGCACCGGGGTCCCGAATCCTTTCGACAGATCCGCCTTGCGGATATCCGCGTCGACCAAGAGGACCGCCTTCCGCTTCGTGCGGGCGAGGCTCACCGCGAGCTTCGCGCACGTGAGGGTCTTTCCCTCTCCGGCGATGGAGCTGGTGACTCCGATCACCTTCCAGGCAAGCATGTCCAGTTTGTGTTCGAGTTTCGAACGAAGCGCCTTGAACTGCTCGAGGAAGATCGGGTCCTCCTCCCCTACCTTGAGAAGATCGATCCGCTCACGCCCCGGGTCGGCGCCATCGCGCGAGAACAGATCGAGAAATGGTATCTTCATCGGGTCAACGCGCCCCCTGCAGGATATTCCGCACCTTCTCCCCGTAGATGAGGAGGAAGACGGTGACCGCCATTGTGAAGGTGATCAAACTGCCGAACACTGCCGCGCGCCGGCGTCCCACCTTTTTTGCGTACGCATTGTCGTGGATGCTCGGAATGCTGGCCAGCACGGGCAGCTCGGAGAAGGCCCTGAAATCTTTCGCCTCGCGCACCGTCGGATCGATCGCCTCCAGTCCGATCGCACCGCCGAACCCGAAAAGCAGGGCGGCGAGAACGGCGATCCCGAACACCTTCATCCTGTTCGGGACAAACGGCTCCTCGGGGAGGTTTGCGGGGTCGAGGATCTGGAACTGCTCCCCTTTCTGCCGCTTCTCCAGGTTCTGCGACACGTCCGCGTCGAGCTTCTTTCTCAAGAGTTCGTCATACGACCGCTTCAGGTTTTCGTAGTCGCGCGTAAGCGAGATCATCTCCTGTTCCCGCTTCGGTGACCGCGCCACTTTCGATTCGATGATGGAGATATTTCTCTCCAAATCTCTTCGTTCCTTCTTCAGTGACTGGGTATCGAGATCATACCCCTTCATGGCGGATCGCAGCCGCTGCAGCTCTTCCCGTTCTCTTGGATTGGAAGCCGTCGCGGTCATGGTAGCCGAATGACTCCCCGGCTCGCCGGTTGCAGGTGGAGCGGCCGGTGACGTGCCACGGGCCTCCGCGACCCGTTTCTCCAACTGGGCGATCTCGTCCTTCAACCGGCGTATCTCCGGATAATTGCCGGTGTATTTCACGGAAAGGTTCGCCAGTTGGCTCTTCTTCAAGTTCAGTTCCGCCGTATAACCGGCCGCCGGATCCCCTGGAGAAATGGACTCAATCGGAGCCTGGCCCGGATTGTTCAACGCCGCCGCGCGGGCCTGCGCCTCCAACGCGTTGACCTGCAGCATCATACTGTTCACCTGGGCCTCGGTGAACGTCTTCCGGTCCTGCGCGGTCCGGAGTGCCTCAGCATTGGCCCGCAACTGGTCCTGCAGGCGGGACATCATCTGAAGGTTAGTCGGAAGTTCCTGAGGAAGTTCCCCCATATACGTTGACTTATACCGCTTTACCCGCTCCTCCTGCGCCTCCAGCTTCTTCTTCGTATCCTGCAGTTGGGAGTCGAGGAATTCCGCCGTTCCCACCGCCTGCTGCTCCCTGCTCTTGAGGTTCTCGTCGATGAAATAGGAAGCAAGGCGGGAGGTGGTGAGCATTGCCATCTGCCGGTTCTCATGCACGAAGGAGAGCATGAAGGCGTCGTTTTGGCGGACCTCGATGGTAATCTGCTTCCGCATCCCCTCCACCACTTCCTCGACCGGCTTTTTTTTCCGGTCTTCCTTAAAGAGACCGAGCTCGTCCATCACGGCGACCAGCCGGGTGCGGCTCATGACCTGTTGCCGGATCGTGGCAAGTCGATCCTCGATCCGCGTGCTGACGGTACTCCTGACGTAATCCTCCGGGACACGCTTCGGCACGACGAGAATCGTCGTGCTGGACCGGAAAAGCTCTGGTGTTACAACGCAATACACGCTCGCACCGAAGAGGATAAGAAAGACGGAAAATAAGATGTGCCACTTCCTCCGTAGAAAGA
>DASVIU010000584.1:0-5484 GCA_036386275.1 Bacteroidota bacterium
GTGTTAGAACAAGGAGAGGTTTTCTGGAAAGTTGCTGAGACGTCCGCATAATTCACCTCAAATTGAGGATCCACTCGACGAACGCCCCCCCCGTCGTTGAGATGTGAATCAAGGACTTTACCGATGCATTTCTATCGGATGCTGTTTGTCGTTCCCGGCAAACTTGTGTGAGCAGCAACTCTGTACTGAAGGGATATCTTAAGAAAGCCGGAAATTGCGTTCGTAGATGTGGAGAGTACCGCTATCACATTGGGAGCGACAACAGATTGTTCACTCTGAAGAGAACGGGGAGGATTGTGTGGATGAGGCATGACTATGGACACAAGTGTGAATCCAGCGTAGATGATCCCAGCCATGACCCCGGACTGAGGTGGATGCCAACTACCGCATCGACCGGATATAAAAGCCGTAACGGTTTTGGCACCAAAATTCAATTCAAAGAACAGTACTTCTTGAAAGTAGACAAAAGATTACTCAGTGGCAAGTGCGCATTGGAAGGACTATTGACGAGTCCTGGTTCAAAATCAGGAGCGTTTTCGTTGCAGTAAATTTGCCCGCTATGAGTCTCTAGAAATACACCCCCGATGCCAGATTCGATCCGTTGAACCTCGCCTCCTGCCGGGCCTGAGCAATCTCAAGAAGTGAAGCAATTGCAGCAAAAAGAGCGACGGAGCGGAAGTTCACTATCACACCTGCAGAGTTATAGGATTTTGACTTAAGCGGGAAATTTCGTACGTTTTGCCTATAAACATTCGGAGGAATTCATGGGGAACCTCGGAGCAACCGAGCTCATCATCATCGTCCTTATCGTGCTGATTTTCTTCGGATCAAAGAAGATACCGGAACTCGCCGCAGGACTCGGCAAGGGGATGAGAGAATTCAGAAAGGCGACGCGCGATATACAGGAAGACCAGGAAGAGAGCGCCGCAGAGCTGAAGGCCCCGAAAACCGATACGATGGCGTGCATCTACTGCAACTCCCGCGTGGCAAAGGACGCGCGCTTCTGTCCGACGTGCGGCAAGTCGCTTGAAGCCCCGCGTTGCTCCAAATGCCACAGGGTCAACACGCTCGGCGCCAAGTTCTGCGTGGAGTGCGGAGAGAAGCTCTGATTTCACTTCGCTAGTTCGGTCGTTACTATCCCCCCTCCCATCGATTCAGGGATGTCGGAGTCATTCCTGACGATCCGCGGAGCCGTCACCGTGATCCAGTACCTCAGGTTCCCGCTCCCGCCGTCTTCAGGCTTCACATCGAGAACGAACACGTCAAACGATCCCGCATCCGTTCTGATTTTCTCCCTCCCGGTTACGGCCAGAGTCATCGTCCTCACTTTCCAGATTGCAGAATCGAACATGTTGACCGTCGCGCGGTATCCCTCCTTGAGGGGGAGTGTGCAGAGGGCGATATCGATCCCTGCATTGTCGGAGACGAGCGGGCCTGAAAATTTCACATCGACAGGAGTCATTTTTCCAGGCATGTTCATGCTCCCCCTGACCCCTTCCGGCGTGAAGTCGAGGAGCAGCATTCCGGGGCCCTGAAGCGCAGCGCGGTGCAGCGTGCATGCTGTCGATGCGTCGATATCAACTGTGTCCGTGCCGGCGCCCATGCCTCCGGTGGTGACGTCCACCACCCGCCAGATCTTCTTCCCCTGAGAGCGCGCGGCGGCGACCGAGCGGACGGTCGTCATGACCATCTTCTGTCCCATCATCGTGAAGCTGGTTGTGTACTTCTGCCGGCCGGCGGTTATTTTGGACGGCCTGAACTGCGCGGGAGGTGCGGCTGATTCCGCGGGGGCGTTTTCCGGGGCCTTCACGGACTTCACGTCGACGGTGATGATATCAAGCTTCTTTTTCACCTCAGGTGTGACGGATTCCTGGTAGCGCCCGCCGATGTGCTTCGCAAAGAATCTTTCCATCGCCGTGTACAGCGCCATCCTGTTGTCGCGGCCGGCAAAACCGTGCCCTTCGTCGGGGGCCACAAGATACTCGACCGCCTGCCCGCGGTCGCGGAGCGCGATAACGATCCGGTCCGACTCCGCTTTCTTGACCCGCGGATCGTTGGCCCCCTGCACAACGAGAAGGGGAGCCCTGATGTTCGTCGCAGAGTTGAGCGGAGATTGAGCCTCCAGCATCTTCTTTTCTTCCGGTTTTGACATATCCCCCACCCGCACGTCGAACATCTTCTTCATGGGAGCCCAGTAAGGGGGGATGGAATTCAGAAGCGTTATGATGTTGGAAGGGCCGACGTAGGAGACCCCGGCGGCGTAGAGGTCGGGCGTGAATGCAAGTCCCGCGAGTGTGGCGTAACCGCCGTACGAACCGCCGTAGATGGCCACGCGTTTCGGGTCGGCGATCTTCTCCGCGATGAGGTATTTGACCCCATCGGTGATGTCGTGCTGCATGAACCCGGTTCCCCACTGCTTGTTCCCCGCATTCAGGAATTTCTTCCCGTACCCTGTGGAGCCCCGGAAATTCGGCATCAGGACCCCGTATCCCCTGTTGGCGAGGAACTGCGCTTCGGGATCGTATCCCCAGAAGTCCCTCCCCCATGGACCCCCATGGACCAGCATCACCACCGGAAGATTCTCCGCCGGGACGCCTCTTGGAAGTATCAGGTACGCGGGGATGACAAGACCGTCCCGCGAAGTGTAGCGGACGGGCTTCGCGGGAGCCAGGTCCTCCGACGGGAGGTTCGGCCTCGCATGATAGAGCAGCTCGGCCTTCCCCGTCGTGCGGTCGAAGAGATAACGGGAACCGGGGTCCACGTCGCTCGACACACCCACAAGTGAGATGGTCTCGTCAAGCGTCGATGAGCCGAACGAGAACTCCCCCGGGGGGAGGACCTTCTTCATCTGCTCCCAGTCGCGGGCGAACTGCTTCTGTTTCGGATACACGCGTTGACGGTCTCCCGCGTACGCGGTCGCAAGGAGCTCGTTGGACACATCGGAGAAGATGGCAGTCGAGAAATCGACCTCATTCTCCGGGTCCTTTTCGACAAGCGTGGTGGTCCCGGTTTTCAGGTCAAACAGCTCCAGCTGCATCCTGTCGGTTGCGGCCCCTTTGTTCGTGGCGAGGTAAAAACTGTTTCCGTCGGGAGTGAACCGGAGAGGGGAGCACTGTTCCTGTTCGTTGACCGCATAGATCCGGACAAGCGAATCGCGATCGACACGGAGGATCTCCATACCCCCTTCCGGGGTCTGACGCAGGCCGAGCCGGAGCGCCCCCTCAAGATCTGTCTGCCATCCGACGACATTCTGCTCGTTTTTCCAGAGGAGTTTCTTCGCCCCGGTGGACAGAGTGAGCCGGTACACGTCGTGCAGATCGGGACGCCTGTCGTTCAAGCCGATAAGTATTTCACCAGGCGTTTTTCGCGGGATGTCGATGACAATGGCGCGGACTTTTTCCAGGGGGGTCAGATCCCGGGCAGGCGGCACAGGATCGCCGGGAGCTTTCGGGTCGACGGCATAGATCCGGTAATTTTCGTCGCCGCCTTTGTCCTGGGCATAAAGAACGTATTTGTTGTCGAGCGACCAGAAATAGGCATTGACGGGACGTGTCGTATCGGCGGTGATCGGCCGGGCGCGGTCGAAAGACTCCGTCCGCGTTTTCATCCAGATATTGCGTATCCCCTTGAATGGTTTCAAGAATGTAACAAACCGGCCATCCGGCGAGATCTGAGAACCGGATACGTCGGGGTCCCCGAAAAAGAGCTCCCTGTCGATCAGGGAAGGGAGCTGAGCGAACCCGGGGAGCGAGAATGCCAGCACAATGAGGAGCAGGAACATTGTTCTACGAAGCATATGGGATATTCTCCTGAAGGGTGGACTCGATGACAGATGACGCGGAACGAGGCACGGAAAATCAATACAAGGAAATGGAGAAAAGCAACGGACTATGCCGAAAAGAGGAGGTGCTGACGCGCGGCCAGATTAGCCCTGACCCGGTCGTGGAGTCCGCCCAGGTACGAGAATCGGAGCGGGGAGAATTCTTCGGCCATGCGCAGATACGCTCCCGAGAACAGGTGACTGTATCGCGCGACCGCCTCCAGGATCAGAAATATGCAGCTCCCCTCGATGAGGCCGGAGAGCGAACCTCCTCCGCCTGAAGAGAGACCGTCCAGCAAACGGATCGTGTCGCAGGTGAAGTTGATGAGCCGGCCGGTCACACCATCGAGCGGTCCGGTCCGGCAGACGCGTGTGAACACGGTCGAGTGACCCGATGCCGTGTCTTCGCGTATGTCCTGCAGGTCATCGATGAGCTGCAGGACGACGCCGTAACCGAACAATGCATGGAACGCGTCCGCCCCGAGCGTGCCTGAGACGAGATACCCGTCCACAGCAACGGAGGTTCCTCCCTTCTCGATGGTGAGCGACTGCAGAAACGATTCCGCACGGTTCTCAACAGGACCCTGCAGAATGAGGCTCCTCTGCTGCGCCCGGTGGATTGCGAGCAGGCTGTCGTACACAGCGGGGAATGTCCCCCGTGGATACTCTGATTCAACCATCCGCAGAAGCTCCCGGAAACCCCCGCCGCCGGAATCACTCCCCGTCGCTGTCTCCCCTTCAATCCACGATTGCAGCGATTGATTGAACCGTTCTTTCTCCGCCGGGGTGTGGCCGGCTCCGTCGATCCAATTATCCGTGCAGGGATACATCAGGCTGTAACCGAGTGAAGAGGATGTCAGGGTCACGGGATGCGCCAGCGACGACTGTATGCTGTTGAACACCCACTGGTTTCTGAGCGCCTGGTGAATGTCGTCATCGGAGAGCGATGGGTCGAACTCCTTTGCCCTGCGGACAAACATCTTTCCTGCTGATTCACATTCTGTGAAGAACCGGTCGACGGCAGGATCCCCTCCGCCTGTCATGAGCTTCCCGAGAGCTGTATGAGCCCTTCCGAGATAACGTGCCCGCTCCCCTTCCTCCATCTCTTCATAACGATCCATCCGGGGGAGACTCTTTTCCAATAGGAGTTCGACATCCTTCTCTTTTTCCGCTTTGCGGGCGGCGGAGAAACTGCGCAGATGGTCCGGGGGGGTGCCGGGGGATTCCGACCAGAGAGCAAGATACCGGTCGGTCAGTTCTGAAACCCTGTTGCTGATCGATTCCATGTCGGCTCGTGAAGTACCTGGTGTGAGATCCGTCCTGGAGGTACCGGAGCGCGGCAAAAAGGCCCCGGGTCCATTCCTTAGTACGCCGCTGCGAAACCTGTGTTACGGACAGAAGTGAAATCAGGTGAAATATACGATATTCCGCGGATGGATGCCGGGAGAAATCCGGGGGAATGTCGAAGGAACGCGGGAGCAACGATTGACACGTTGACATTGCAATGAGGTTGGGGTAGATTTACAGGAGAATATTAGCACGCCGATCCGCAGTTATCCTCATGGTGGCAGACATGGACCTGAAAAAACTGCTTCTCTTCCTGATCCCCCTCTTGCTCTTCGTTTCTTCCTGTACCGCTCAGAAACCCGCCACGGACAGGCAGC